>NZ_JABUMQ010000022.1:0-58813 GCF_013336645.1 Myxococcus sp. CA039A
TATAAGAGACAGGCCCCGCCCACTGCCACAGCTCCAGTCCACCCCAGGAGCCCTCCGGCACCGGCACGGGCAAGGGCGGCGCGGCCCCTTCCACACCGGAGGCCTCGGTGGGCAGGGCAAACAGCAGCGACTGCAGGGAGCTTGTACGAACCATGTCTCGGGCCTCTCGTGGCGGGACGCGTGCGAGCCAGCGCGCACCGGACGGTGTGCCCTGGCGGGTGCCTCCACCCTCGGGTGAATGTTTGAGGTCAAACCTACTAGCGGTATGAGTGGGCCGCGTCCATGAACTTCTCCGAGCCCGGACGCCCTGCGGCCCACGAGGCGTCAGCTCGGGGACAGCGACTCCCGGGGTCCAAACGACCCGGCGTGCTTTCCTGGGATGGCGGGGCTGAGCGACACTCGGGGTTCGTGCAGAGAGCCCTCGGGGCGCGCGGCGCCTGGCCGTGCGCTCCCTCATGGAACGCGAGGAGTCGACGATGAGCATCTGGAATGTGGCGGGTCGCTGGGCCCGGAACGTCCTTCAGCAGCCGGCCGCCGCCCCTGTCGGCAACGAGGCCCGGGCGAAGAATGGAAGCGCCGCGGAGACGCCGAAGGACTCCTTCACGCTGTCGCCTTCGCCGGGCCCCAGTCCCACCCGGCCGGAGCTGAACCCCGCGCCGCCGGAGGGGTACTCGAAGCCGGTGAAGGCGAACGAGCTGCCGGACGTGGGCAACGGCTCTGGCGTGCTGACGCTGAACCTGGCCAACGGCGCGGGCTCCAAGTACCGCACGGAGGACAACCGCGAGGACCAGGCCCGGCTCATTCGCGAGACGGGCGCGAACATCGCGGGCTTCCAGGAGGTGGACATCAACGTCGACCGCAGCGGCAACGCCAACACCGCGCTGAGTGTCGTCACCCACCTCAACCCGGCGTTCGAGGCCTTCAAGTCCGGCACGGTGCCCACGGTGCCCATCGGCGAGGACGCGCCGGCGACGGCCATCCGCAAGGGCAACGACGGCACCACGCTCTACCAGACGCCCGAGGGCACGCTGGTGACGGGCGAGTCCTTCTCCGGTGATGACCGGAACATCAAGGGCGACAGCGGCGCGGACGCGACGTACGGCAACGCGGTGTACGTGGGCGCGCCGGACAAGGTCGTCGACGCGTACACCATCACCCTGCCCGCCGCCGAGTCGGGCGGCCCCACGGTGTCCTCGCCGGAGCAGCTCGCGGCGCTGGGCGACGGCAAGGTCACCGACGCGGAACGCAACGAGCTGGGTCAGCGCAACGAGGCGCTGCGCAAGAACAGCCCCTCCGAGCCGCGCACCGCGCTGGTGACGCGCGTGGTGGGGCCGGACGGTCGGGAGAAGAGCATCATCAACGTGCACCTCGCGGCGGGCAGCGAGTCCAGCGGGCTGCGCGCGAAACAGCTCGCGTACCTGGCCGACATCGCCCGGGCGGAGGCGAAGGGCACTCCGGCGCGCGAGCTGGTGGTGATGGGCGACTTCAACGACTCCACGAAGAACGTGGGCGACGCGCTGGAGGGCGCGGGCCTGCGCCGCGTGGTGGGCGGCAAGAAGGCCAACGGCGACAACTTCGACCAGGTCTGGGTATCGGGCGGGCTGGACACCGACACCAGCGCCCAGGTGAAGACGGAGGGCGTCAGCGACCACGCCCACGCCGGCTACACCGTCATCCGCTGAGCACGGCCCCGCGTGACGGCTGGCGGGCTACTTCTTGCCAGTCGTCGCGGGAGGCGCGGCCTTGGGGAGTCGCGAGATGTGGCTCGCGGCAATCCGCCAGCGCCCGTCGCGCTTGATGAGCGTGTCGGTGAAGCGGAAGTCCACGTCGAAGGGCGAGCCACCGGAGACGCCCTTCACGGAGGTGATGCCAATCACCACCGCCGTGTCGCCGTAGAGGCGGACCTTCATGTCGTGGTTGCGGAAGACCTCGTAGCGAGGCTCCTTCGCGCGGACCTCGGCCAGGGTGGCCGCGCGGTCCGTCACGTTTCCCGCCGAGTCCATCTGGGTGAAGCCGCCGGCGAGAAAGCCCTCCAGGAAGGCGACGTCGCCCTTCTGGAAGGCCTCGCACGCGGCGTGGAGCCCGTCGAGCACGGCCTTCTCATCCGCGCTCGGAGACGCGGCGACCGAGGGAGACGACAGCGCGAGGACCAACAGGGTGAGCATCGACTTGAGCATGGAGGGCCTTCCAGGAAAGGCCCTCGACGTACAGGGGATGCCACCGGCTGTCGAACCGTCGTTGCTTCTTGAAGCTCAGTCGTCGCTCGACGCCCGCTGGCGCAGCACGAGCAGCCTCGGCTCGGTCATGTCCTCGATGGCGTACTTCACGCCCTCCCGTCCCAGCCCCGAGCCCTTCACGCCGCCATAGGGCATGGTGTCGACGCGGAAGCTCGGCACGTCACCCACCACGACTCCGCCGACCTCCAGCTCGTCCCACGCCCGCATCGCGCGCGACAGGTCATTGGTGAAGAGGCCGGCCTGCAAGCCGTAGCGGCCCTCGTTCACCGTGCGCAGGGCCTCGGTGAAGGACGTGAAGGACTGGAGCAGCACCACCGGACCGAAGGCCTCCTCCGCGCAGAGCGGCTCGTCCGCGGGCACGCCCTCCACCACGGTGGCCTCCAAGAGCGCGCCCTTGCGACCACCGCCCGTCAGCACGCGAGCGCCTTTCGCGACCGCGCTCTGAATCCAGCCTTCGAGTCGCCGCGCCGCGGGCTCATCAATCATGGGGCCGAGCGTCGTCGCCTCGTCCCGGGGGTTGCCCGCGAGCAAGGCCTGAGCCCGGGTGACGAGTCGCTCCTTGAGCGCCTCGTAGTGCGAGGCATGCACGAGCACGCGTTGCACGGAGATGCAGCTCTGCCCCGACTGGAAGAAGGCGCCGTGCGCCACCCGGTCCGCGATGACGTCCAGCGAGGCGCCGGGCTCGCGGTCCACCACGCAGGCCGCGTTGCCACCCAGCTCCAGCACCACCTTCTTGCGTCCGGCGCGGGCCTTGAGGTCCCAGCCCACCTTCTCCGAGCCGGTGAACGACAGCAGCTTGAGTCGCTCGTCCTCGATGAGCGGACCGATGTCCGCGAGCGAGGGGGTGATGACGGAGAAGGCGCCTTCGGGCAGGGCCGTCTCCGCGAGCACCTCCGCGAGCAGCATCGCGCTCACGGGTGTGCGGTCCGACGGCTTGAGGATGAAGGGGCAGCCCGCGGCGATGGCGGGGGCGACCTTGTGGGCGACGAGGTTGAGCGGGAAGTTGAAGGGGGTGATGAGCGACACGGGGCCCACCGGCACGCGACGGGTGAAGCCTCGGTAGCCCTCCGCTCGCGGCGACACCTCCAGGTCCATCACTTCGCCCCCACCCCGCACGGCCTCCTCGGCGGCGGCCTTGAAGGTCTCGATGAGGCGCGTGACTTCACCGCGTGCGTCGCGCAGGGGCTTACCCGCCTCGATGCAGAGCACCTGGGCCAGCTCCTCCGCGCGCTCCTGGAAGCGGCGCACGCAGTGTTCCAGGACGGACTGGCGCGCGTGGGCCGGCAGCTTGCGCATGGGCTCGGCGGCGCGCACCGCGGAGGCGATGGCCTCTTCCACGGCGGCGGCGTCCGCGAGCGCGACTCGCGTCACCACCTCTCCGGAGTACTTGTCGACGACGGGCAGGTCCGAGTTGGGCTGGCGAGGACGATTGGCCAGATAGTACGGGTAGCGTTCAGCCAGCATGGAGCACCTCGAGTTCCTTGTCCCCGACGCCGAGCGCGCGGGTGTTGTCCGAGTAGTCGATGGGCAGGTCGATGACGTGGACGCCGCCCGCATCGAGGCTGCGCGCCAGCGTGGCGCCGAACTCCGACGCGCTCGTGGGCCGGTGACCCCTGGCACCGTAGGCCTCCGCGTAGCGGACGAAGTCGGGGTTGCCCAGGGCCATGCCGAAGTCCGGCAGGCCCATCTCCCCCTGCTTCCAGCGAATCATTCCGTAGCCATCGTCGCGTACGACGATGACCACCAGGTCCAGGCCCAGGCGCACCGCCGTCTCCAGTTCCTGCGAGTTCATCATGAACCCACCGTCTCCGCAGACCGCGACCACCTTGCGGCGGGGGTGCACCATCCTGGCGGCGATCGCCGACGGGAGCCCCGCGCCCATCGTCGCCAGCGCGTTGTCGAGCAGCAGCGTGTTGGGCCGCCGCGTGCGGTAGTAGCGGGCGAACCACAGCTTGTACATGCCGTTGTCCAGGCAGACGATTCCGTCGTCCGGCAGCGCGCGGCGCACCTCCGCCACCAGTCGCGCGGGGTAGATTGGGAAGCGGTCATCCGCGAAGCCTTTCGCGAGCTGCGCCTCCAATCCCGCCCGAGCCTTCTCGAACGGCGTGAAGTCCCAGTTCGTGCGCGAGCCCAATCCCTCCGCGATGCGCCACACGGCGTTGGCGATGTCGCCCGTCACCTCCAGCTTCGGGAAATAGACGGGGTCCACCTCCGCCGAGGAGAAGTTGAGGTGGACCACGGCGCGGCGGCTGTCGCGCATGACGAAGGGCGGCTTCTCGATGACGTCGTGGCCCACGTTGATGATGCAGTCGGAGGCTTCGATGGCGCGGTGGACGAAGTCGCCGTCGGACAGCGCGGCGGTGCCCATCCACAGCGGGTGGGACTCATCGACGACACCCTTGCCCATCTGCGTGCTGGAGAAGGGAATGCCCACCCGGTCCACGAGGACGCGGAGCATCTCCGACGTGAGCTTCCGGTTGGCGCCCGCGCCAATCATCAGCAGGGGCCGCTTCGCGGAGGCGATGGTCTCCACGGCCTGCGCGATGGAGCCTTCATCCGCCACGGGCCGCTTCCAGGCACTGGGGGCCAGGAGCGCGGCCTCGGTGGAGTCACGCGCCACGTCCTCGGGCAACTCCAGGTGCGTCGCGCCGGGCCGCTCCTCTTCCGCGCGTCGGAAGGCCTCGCGCACCGCCGACGGGATGTGCTCCGCGGAGACGAGCGTGCGCGTCTGCTTGGTGAGCGGGCGCATCATCCCCACCACATCGACAATCTGGAAGTGGCCCTGCTTGCTCGCCTTGATGGGCTTCTGCCCGGTGAGCATCACCATGGGCATGGCGCCGAGCTGCGCGTACGCGGCGGGCGTGACGAGGTTGGTGGCGCCCGGCCCCAGCGTCGCCAGGCACACACCCGCGCGCCCCGTCAGCCGCCCCCAGGTCGCCGCCATGAAGCCGGCCGCCTGCTCATGCCGGGTGACGACCAGCCGCAGGCCGGAGGCACGCATCGACTCCAGCAGGTCCAGGTTCTCCTCTCCAGGGAGTCCGAAGACGCAGCGCACGCCCTCCGCTTCGAGTGCTTTGACGAACAGGTCCGAGGCCTTCATCGCAGTCCTTCCTTCCGTGACAAGGGAGGTTCTACGGTCCGGGCTCGATTCGTACATTCGTTTGTTCGCATGGAGTCGATAGGCACCATCTATGATGGCGCCATGGAGCTCAGGCACCTGCGCTACTTCACCGCCGTCGCCGACACGCTGCACTTCGGCCGGGCCGCGCGGCGGGTCCACGTCTCCCAGCCCACGCTGTCCCAGCAGATCCGCCAGCTCGAGGAGGAGCTCGGTACACCCCTCTTCGAGCGGGCCAGGACCGGGGTGCGGCTGACGCAGGCGGGGGAGCTGTTTCGCACCTACGCCTCGCGGGCACTGGAGGACGTGGACGCGGGTCGGATGGCGGTGGGCGCGCTGCGGGGCCTGGCGACAGGCTCGCTGCGCGTGGGCTATCCGCCCAGCATGCGCGGCCTCGTCGTGCCCGCGCTCGCCGCCGTGTTGCGCCGCCATCCAGGGCTGGTGTTGAGCGCGGAGGAGGCGGTGGTGCGGCGGCTGGAGCGACGACTGGCGGATGGAAAGCTGGACGTGGGGTTGGGCTATGCGCCGGCGCGCTCGCCGGACCTGGACACGGAGGCCGTGTTCGACAGCCGGCTCGCGCTCGTCGTGGCGCGCGGGCATGTGCTCGCGTCAGCGGAGTCGGTCGGGGCCCGGCAGCTCGCGAGCGAGCCCTTCGCCCTGCTCTCTCCGGGGCTGCGCGTGCGCTCCCGCGTGGATGCGTACTTCGCCACGCTGCGCCTGTCCCCGCGCATCGCGCTCGAATCGAACGCGGTCGCCACGGTGCTGGCCATCGTCCGCGCGGGGCTGGCCGTCACGGTGCTGCCCGAGCCCCGGCTCGCGGACGTGGAACGACTGGTGGTGAAGCGGCTGGCGCCCGCGCCACGCTCCGAGCTGGCCGCCCTCCTCTGGCGCAAGGGCGCGCCCCGTGCTCCCGCCGCCGAGCTGTTCGCCTCCGAGGTCCGCGCTCGCGCGAAGGAGACGGGCGACTGAGTGAAGCGCGTCCCGCATACTCACAACCAGGTGGTTGACTGTCACTTCGTCGCCGCTATGCTCAACAAAGTGGTTGAACGTCGTCCGGATGCCCCGTGGCGACTCCATCACCTCCCGAGGGAACGATGCGAATCCCCTTCTGCAGTCTGTTCGTCGATGACCAGGAAAAGGCGCTCAAGTTCTACACGGAGAAGATGGGCTTCGTGGAGAAGGTGAACGTTCCCGCGGGAGGCGCGCGGTGGATCACCGTGGTCTCCGCCGAGGACCCCAACGGCACCCAGCTCGTCCTGGAGCCCAATGGGCATCCTGCGGCGACGACGTACCAGAAGGCCCTCTTCGCGGATGGCATTCCCGCCACGGCGCTCATGTCCTCGGACATCCAGAAGGACTATGAGCGGCTGAGCGCACTTGGCGTGGAGTTCCGGCAGAAGCCCACGCAGATGGGGCCTGTCATGGGGGCCATCTTCGACGACACCTGCGGAAACCTCATCATGATCAACCAGCTCTGAGGCAGGGCTCCGGGGGCGTGAACATCGCGCCCCCCGGCGCGTCGGGCCGTGACAGCATCGCGACGAATCACCCCACATATCTGGGATTGCCTCGCCTCATCTGACTCCGGCACGCTCCCTCTCAACCCGGGAGGAATACATGCGAGCAGAACGGAGTCTTTGCGGTGCACTGGGGGTGGCCATCCTCATGCTGACGGGCTGCGCCCCTGACGAACTCTCGTTCGAGCACGAGGAGACTCTCCTCGGCGACAGCGAGCGAGCGCTGGTTCTCGATGAGGAGAGAGACTCAGACCTGGGCGTCGAGCACAGGGACATGCCGGATGCCGGAGGACCCGACGCAGGCGGGCCAGGCCCGGGTGAGCCGTCCCCGGACTACTGCTTTGGAAACTGGGAGACCTTCTACTATTCCAACATCCTCTACACGATCCCCGTGGGGAGGGCTCGCTGCAACTGCGGCTACTTCGCCCAGTTTGGCGAGACGACCTCTTGGAGCATCTCCACCAACCTCGGGTCCTGTCTGAAGTAAAGACAACCTGAATCATGAAGACCGCATCACCGCGCCCGGGCAGGAGGTCCGCCGCCCCGTGCCTGGGCGTGTTCTTCGTGGAGAGGAGGCCCCTGCTCACGCCGAGGGCCCCCCTCTCCACTTCAACCACCGTCCGCGATGCGAATGGCGAGGACGTGTTCCCAGCTCAGTAGATGCACTTGAGGCCGAGGTTCAGCACGAACGGGACACCGGTGTTGGCGTAGCTGTCCATCGTGCCCGTGGTGTAACCGAAGTACTGGCAGACCCGGTTGATGGACCCGCGCAGGTGCCACCACGAAGCAAACGGCGGGTTCATGCCACTGAGGAACGGGAAGCGAGAGTCATTGGTGTCGACCCCGCGAACCGCGACGTGGGTGCTCGGGACGCAGACCAGTCCGAAGAGATCCGCCGACGTGTCCGCGAAGCCCGTGAAGAACCCCGTGTTGTAGAAGGAGCCACACTCGTTATCCGCGATGGCGCCCGCGTTGTAGGCCGCCTGCGAATCAAGCGAGATGGAGCTGCCCTGCCACAGGGCCCACGCCCGCGCATCGCCGCCAGGGATATCCTGCCAGGTCACCATGTCCGAGGTGAAACAATGGATGCCCATCAACTCACCGTCCTGGTCGCCGGTGTACATCCCTCGCGCGTAACCATAATAGGCACACACCGCCTCCGCGCTCCGGTTCGCGTAGGCCCAGCCCACGTCGTTGCGGTTCGTGATGGGAAAGCCTGCCGCGCTCCGCATCGCGGCCGTCGTGTCGAACCATACAGGCCCGGCGAAAGCCGGGACCGAGACCAGTGCGACGATGGTGGATGCAAGGGCTGTCACGAGCTTGGAAATTCGCACGGCTCCAAACATGCTTCTCTCTCCTGGAAGGGACATCGACTGAGGTAGCCGAGAGAGATACGGAGCCCTGGCAAATCCTGGTCGTCGCCGCCTGTGCATTCCCGAGAAGGCGTGCAGCGCGCTGCACGATTCTCATACAAGTGGATTCACGGATGCACGTCAGCCCAGGGCCTGCTTCGGCCCAGCGGCTCCACTCCGAGTCCTGCCTCCGCGTCCTGGGCAGCCAAGATGCGCGGACAGAGGCCGTCGCTCATTCCACTCCCCCGGGAGGGGTTGTCAGGCCCGGGAACGTCGGCCAGTCTCCCGCGTCCATGCACGAGACTCGCCTCACCGAGCTGCGCGCCGAGTTGTCCGCGACCCACCACGATGCTCGCGTCACCAGGATGGTCGAGTTGGGCCGCCTCGCGCCGACGAACTCCGAGGTCCGCGAGGTCCTTGGGCACTTGTCCCAGGGCGATGCCCACGACCGGCAGCTCGCGCTGTTCGCCCAGTACAGCTGGCGCGATGGGCGGCAGGTGCTCTCCGCCACCACCGACGTGTCCGCTCGCGTCCGTTCCCTGGCCTACCATCTGGTGCCCCTGGCCTGTGACGACACGCAGGCGCTGGAGGCGCTGAAGATGGCGCGCGTCGTTCGCCGGCAGGATGGACTCCTCCGAGGGCTCGTGCGGACCGAGCGGAGGGGCGTCATCGATGCGTATCTCGACGGGCTGGCCTCCTGTGCGGACGTGCCTGACTTCGCTGACGCCGTCCCCTGGGCCACCCCGGAGGGAATCCGCCGCCACCTCCCCCGAGCACTCACGCGCCCCAGCATGCGCTTCTGGAACCGGTTGGCGCACGACGCCCCCGGCATCCTCGCGGAGGTGCTCTCCGCGCGACTGAAGGCGGTGACGGGCGAGCCCGACCCCGTGACGAGGATGTACCTCCGGGCGTACCTGCCTCGCATCGCCGATCAGGCTCCCGACGCGGCCCTGGAAG
Organism: Myxococcus sp. CA039A; assembly: GCF_013336645.1. Lineage (NCBI taxonomy): Bacteria > Pseudomonadati > Myxococcota > Myxococcia > Myxococcales > Myxococcaceae > Myxococcus > Myxococcus sp. CA039A. Next base: position 9,182 of record NZ_JABUMQ010000022.1, read on the forward strand.
TGTTCGAGCTGCTGCTCTCCCGCCACATCCACCCCGACACCTATGACTGGCATTGCCTGGTGCTTCATCGGCCCGAGGCCGCCGTGGCGCTGCTCCAGCGGCATGAGCACGCCCCTGTCTTCGAGAAGCAGTTCGCCCGCGCCGCGCCGCGATTGAGCGAGGACGCGCTCGTGTGGCTCGTTCGCCGCGCGCCCATCACGCTGGGGGACGCCAGGACCCTGCTGCCCCGGCTCTCTGAGTCCGCCCGTCGCGCCGTGGTCGAGGCGTGGTGCGCGGCCGTGGATGTGGCTCCGGACTGGGGCGCGCAGTTGCTCCGCTCCATCCCCGACACCCACGAGCGAGACCGCGTCCACGCGCGCTGGAGCGTGGCCGCGAGGAATCCGGAGGGCATCATCCCTCCCGCCACGCTGACCGCGCTGCCCAACGATTTGCGTGAGCGCGAGGCGCGCCGACACCTCCACGAGGTCGTCGCCCTGGGCACCCGCCCCCTGCCGCGCATGGAGTACGCGCGACTGCTCTCGTGGGACGAGGCAGAAGCGCTCCTCAAGTCCCATCTGGGCCACCCGGAGGGCAACATCCGCGGCGAGGCGCTGGCTTCGCTGCTGGCCATCCCCGGGTTGCGCGCCGACGAGCCGGCCCTGGTGGACCGCGCCCTACCCCTGGTCCTGGCACGCAAGAACGAGCAGGACCCCGTGCGCATGGCGATGCTGGGTGCGCTCGTGCTGTGGCCCCGCCGTGTGTGGCGCGCGGAGCACACCGAGGCCGTGGGCCGGATTCTGCGCGACGCGCTGGATGCGGCGGACCTGTCCCATCGGACCGCGGTGCTCGCCGAGACGCTGCTGCTGCGCACCTTCGCCCGGGCTCCCGCTTGGGGCGCGACGTGGTTGGCCACCCTGCTCAAGGAGCGCGGCCAGCTCTTCAACACGCGCCTGGGCGAGTTCCTCACGGATGACGAGGTCCGCACCGCCTCGCCCCACCTCCTGGGCATCGCCCGGGGATGGGCTCAGCGCGAGCGTGGGGGGCCGATGCTGGCGCTGGTGAACAGCCTGGGCGAGCGTGTGAGCCTGGTGCCGGGCCTGCCCGAGCTCGCCGCATCCATTCGCGACGAGACGCCCTGGTCCTTGCTCGCGCTGGGGCTGGCCCAGTGGCAGTCCAAGTACGACCGGGCGGGCTTCGAGTCCACCGTGGGCGCCGTGGTCCGGCGCTTCCACGACCGGGGTTGGTTCTCCGAAATCATCGCGCTGGCCCACTCGGAGGAGGAGGCACGGCCGCTGCACTCCGAGCTCGTCTCCGCACTGGAGCGTGTGGCGCTCCACATGGGGAAGGAGGCTCACTCCGCCTTGACGGTGCTCCGCTCCAGGGCGTGGATGGCCTTTGACGGGTTGCTGCCTCGGTTGCTGCGGTCTGATGCCAGCGTCATCTGCTTCCCCGTCGTTCACACGTACCTGCACCGCCGCAGGCAGGAGCTGCTGACGCCCTACCTGAGCGCGCCCGTCATCACGGGCCGCTTCGCGACGGCGAAGACCGGCTGGCTGCTGGCGTTCAACGCCAACGGCTTCCATCGGTGGACGTCGGAGCAGAGCGCCCTGTACTCGAACGCGGTGGGGCGGCTGGTCGAGGACCTGGAGCGCGACACGCCGACGTTGCTCTGGGGCGTCGCGACGCTCGCGGCGGTGGATTGGGCGCCGATGGAGGGGCTGTGCGCGCTGGTGGATGACGCGCGGCTCGCGGTGCGCGACAAGGCCATCCAGGTCCTGTCGCGGTGCGACCAGGGCCAGGGGGTGCCGACGCTGCTGCGCTGCCTGGAGGATGCCCGCGCGCGCGTCGCCATCTACGGACTGCGACGTGCTTTCAACGGCATGCCGCCTGGGCGTGTGCTGTCGCTGTTGGCCAGCGTCCCGCTCACCAAGGTCACCGTCGCCAAGGAGGTGGTGCGCCTGCTGGGGGAGCTGCGCACGGACGCCGCCTACGAGCGACTCCTGGAGTTGGATGGAATGCGCCTGCATCGGGATGTGCGCATCGCCATGCTGCGCGCGCTCTGGGACCACCTGGAGCGCGAGCCCACCTGGACTGTCTTCGCCCGTGCGGTGGAGGACGCCGACTGGGTCATGGCCGCGCGCCTGGGCGACGTTCCCGCGGACCGGCTCACCGAGGACTCTGACCGCAAGCTGTCCGCGCTGCTCGGACGGGTGCTGGCGCGGCCCGAGCCGGAGGCGCGCATTGAACTGCTCCAGCGCGCGGCGTGGCTCGGCGTGAAGGATGTCGAGCGGACCTTCCTCTCCGCCTGTGGGGCTCGGCTGGCGTCGCCCTACGATGACGAGGGGGGCGCGGCCATGCGGGCCGTACTCCATCGCTCCAATGAGCATGACCTGGAGCGATTGGAGGGCATGTTGGAAGCAGTGGCCCCGGACCGGCGCGCGTTGACCGTGGCGCTGGAACAGCTCCTGCGCCTCGACGTGAAGTCCCGCGCCAGCTACGTGCTGGCGGCGCGTGCGGCCGAGCAGGTTCTCTCCCAGGACAGCCGCCTGGCGCCGCTGCGTGTGCGGTGCGCCACGGCGGCGCAGGCGCCTCGGGAGCTGGCGGAGCGACTGGTCCACATGGGCGAGGCGGGCCATCTGCATGCGGATGCGCTGGAGGCGTGCCGTGCCGCGGTGAACACGTTGCCCGTGGGCGACCTGGAAGCCGTGGAGGCCCGACTCACCATGAGCGGGAGCGCGGAGGCACGGCGCGTGGCGGTGTGGTGCCTGGTGCGCGACTCGGCGCCGGGGCGTGGATGGACGCCGGAGCGCCTGGGCCGGCTGAAGCGGCTCCAGCAGGACGTGTCGCCGCTGGTCTCCGGTGCCGCACAGGCCATCTTTCCGCCTCGCGAGCAGGTGTCGCCGGCCGTGGCGCCCTCCACGTAGGACCGCTCACCCTGGGCGGTCTGGCCTTCATCCATCGATAGGCATTGAGCCGAGGACGATTCCCATGACCCCTCCCCACCCTGCCCCCCTGTCTGTTCTAAGCGATGCCCAGGTCCAACAGTTCATCGAGGAAGGCTTCGTCCGGCTCGATGACGCATTTCCCAGACAGGTCGCGGACGCCGCGCGCGACATCCTCTGGCGCGATACGGGCTGCTCCCCGGAGGACCCATCCACCTGGACACGTCCCGTCATCCGGCTCGGTGAATACATCCAGGAGCCCTTCCGACAAGCAGCCAACACTCCTCGCTTGAGGGCCGCGTACGACCAGCTCGTCGGTCCCGGGAGATGGGCTCCCCGGATGAGCCTGGGCAGCTTTCCCATCCGCTTCCCCAGCGCCGAGAATCCCGGCGACGACGGTTGGCACGTCGACACCAGCTTCCCGCCTCCAGATGGCGGAACGGGCTCCTTCTTTGAGTGGCGCGCCAATGTCGCCTCCCAGGGGCGCGCGCTGCTGATGCTGTTCCTGTTCTCCGACGTCGGAGAGCACGACGCCCCCACGCGCATCCGCGTCGGCTCCCACCGGGACATCGCGAGACTCCTCGCCCCGGAAGGCGCCGCGGGACTGAGCTTCATGGAGATCGCGAGCAGGCTCGACACCACCACCCACTGTCCTGAAGCACGGGCCACCGGTGACGCGGGAACCGTCTACCTGTGCCACCCCTTCATCGTGCACGCGGCGCAGCCCCACCGGGGTGCCCGGCCACGCTTCATGGCCCAGCCTCCGCTGTTCCCCTCGGGGCCCAGGACGCTCGAAAGCAACGACGGTGACGAGTTTCCCGTCACGCGGGCGATTCGCCGGGCACTCGGCGCGACTCCCGCGCCCTGACGAACCGTCCGCCGCGTTCGAACATGGAGCGTGGAGCCGCCCCCCGCGGGTCGGCTCCACGCTCCCGTCGAATCCCAACCGCAACGGTCATCCCGCCCCGGACCCGCACCGCGTGGGGTGTGAGGAAGCAAGGCACGCTCCGGGGTGCATCTCCTGGAAGACACGGCCCGCGAACAGGTGGCGCATTTCTCGCGAGAGAATCTCCACCCGCGCCACAACCCCCTGGTTTCCCAGCGCTTTCGCCCGCGAGTCCCCTGAAGGGATTCAGGTGGGCGTCGCGTCTCGCATGACGCTGCGGATGCTCAGGTCCAATTGGCTCTGGAGCACGCGAAGCAGGCTGCTGAGCCCCTGGGTGTCCTCGCCCAGTCGGGCCGCGAGGCGCTGGCGCACATCATCACGCAGCCGCTCCCGCGACTGCGCCAGCCACCGCTTCACCGTGGACCGGTCCACCTGATACGCGCGGGCAATCTGCGCCGTCCCCAACCCCTCCACCAGATGCAGGCGCAGGAGCGTCCGTGAGCGCGGCTCCAGCGCCTTGAGCGCCTCCTGGAACGCCGCCGCGAAGTCCTCGCGATAGTGCTCCTGGATGAACCGCCGGTCCGCGTCCACCTCCGGCACGCTCGTTTCCGCGAGCTTGGAGTCGTCCAGATCGAACGAAATCCTCCGCTCCCGCATCAGGTTGAGCGCGGTGCGCAGCGCCGCGACACGGAGCCACGCCAAGAGGGTGCCCTCTCCCTCGTAATCCGCGATTCGCGGAGCGCGATCACCGCTGGGAAGAAAAAGCTTCACGCGCAGCACCTGGAGCGCCTCGTCCACCACCGAGACTTCCATTCCTCGGTGCAGCAACGCTTTTCGGAGCTGCGGGACGTAGCGGGCCTCGAACTCCGCAAGGGCCTGCGCATCACCGCGAGCGCAGGCTCGCGCGAAAGACACGTCTACTTCATGGTCGGTGCCATTCATCGTCATGACCGCCCACGTCGGTTATCGTCCTCGCGTCATGGAATGCCTCGAGACGCGACGACTCTTCGCCTTCGCACAGGGTGAACTGGACGCAGAAGCCGCGCACCAGGTGGAGCAGCATCTTGATTCCTGCGCCTCCTGTCGAGCACTCGTAGGGGAGGCGGCCCGCACGGAGGACGGGGAAGCAGGCTCGTCCACTCCGTCCCCTTCCTCGTCGGTCCCCCCGCTCTCCTGGCTCGAGCGCGGCGCGCTGCTGGGCCGCTACGTCGTGCTCGAGCGCATCGGAGCGGGCGGCATGGGCGTCGTCCACGCCGCATATGACCCGGAGCTGGACCGTCGCGTCGCGCTCAAGCTGATTCGCATCGACTCGACGACCCCCGCCCACCTGGAGCGCGCGCAGGCCCGACTGCTGCGCGAGGCCCAGGCCACCGCGCGCGTCATCCACCCCAACGTCATCACCATCCACGACGTGGGCCGCTTCGGGGAGCACGTCTTCCTCGCCATGGAGCTGGTGGACGGCACCACCCTGCGCTCGCACATCCGCGCTCGCAAGGGACGCAACGACTGGCGCGAGACACTGAGCCTCTTCATCCAGGCGGGACGCGGTCTCGCCGCCGCGCATGCCCAGGGACTGGTCCACCGCGACTTCAAGCCAGACAACGCGCTCGTCGGCAAGGACGGCCGCGTGCGCATCACCGACTTCGGACTGGCGCGCATCGTCGAGGGCATCGACGACACGCCCACGCCTCCGGGCTCCTCGTCTCCCGTTCCCCTGCGCTCCGAGTGGCACACCCGCTCGGACATGGTGCTGGGAACTCCCGCGTACATGGCTCCCGAGCAGAAGCGCGGCGAGCCCTCCGATGCGCGCAGCGACCAGTACAGCTTCTGCGTCGCGCTCCATGAAGCGCTCTACGGCAAGCGGCCTTTCGCCAGGCCCGCCGCGGTGGTGAACGCCACGCCGGAGGCCCCCCTTCCCGAGCCAGGGCCGCGCCCGCCGCAGGGCTCGGATGTTCCCGCATGGGTGCATCAGGTGATTCTCCAGGGACTCTCCGCATCACCCGACGCGCGCCACGACTCCATGGAGGCGCTGCTGCGCAGGCTCGGCCATGCCCCGGGAGAAAAATGGCGGCGCGCGGTGCTCGCCGCGAGCGCGGGTTTGTTGCTCCTCGCCGGTGGCGCGGCCCTTCACCGCTCCACCTCCGGAGACCCCTGCGCGGGCAGCGAGCAGTCCCTCATCGGCATCTGGGACGCCTCCCGCAAGGCCACCGTCCAGACCGTCTTCAAGAGCAGCCCCCTCCCCTACGCCGCCGGAGCCTGGAGCGAGGTGGAGCGCACCCTGGACGGCTTCGCGCGCAACTGGGTGGCGGCGAGTCACGAGGCCTGCGTCGCCACGCGCGTGAAGGGCCAGCAGACCGAACGCCTGCTCGAACGGCGCGTCATCTGCCTGGACCAGCGACTCAAGGACCTGGGCGCCGTGGTGGACACGCTCGCGACCGCGGACACGCAGGTCATCCAGAACTCGCCGCGCATGGCGCACGGCCTGGAGAACCTCTCGGTCTGCGCGAACCTCTCCGCGCTCGCCGCACCGGAGCCTCCGCCCACCGACGAGTCGAGCCAGAAACACATGGAGGCCGTGCGCGCTCAGCGCGCGCAGGTCCGCGCGAAGCTCACCGCGGGCCAGTTGGCCCCTGCCCTCGCGCTCGCGACCGAGGTGGCACGCGAGGCGCACGAGATTGGCTACGGGCCCCTGGAGGCCGAGGTCCTGGACCTCGTCGCCGAATCCCAGGGAAAGAACCTCGCCTACCGCGACGCCATCAAGACCCTGCACCACGCCATCCAGGTCGCCACCGCGAGCCGCCACGACCGCCAGGCCGCCGAGTCCTGGGCGGGGATGATCCGGCTCATCAGTCTGGTGGGGCCCGAAGTGGACCCCGATGGCGTGGCCCCGGCCCATGCGGAAGCCGCCCTCAAGCGGCTGGGCGAAGACGCACGCATCGAGGCGATGTACTTCCGCAACCTCGCCAGCCTGCACCGCACCCGAGGCCGCCCCGCGGAGGCGCTGGCCGCGAGCGAGAAGGCGGTGGAGCTCGCCCGGAAGGTCTACACCGCGAACGAACCCGAGCTCGGGACGGCGCTGCTCACGATGAGCCACGCACTCCATGAGTTCAATCGCCACGCGGAGGGCCTGCGCTACCTGCTCGAGGCGGAGGCCATCTACCGGAAGACCTACGGCCCCAATCATCCCTATCTGGCGACCGTCCTGGGCAACCTCTCCGTGTTCAGCATCCGGGTCGGCGACTCCGAGAGCGCGCTGAAATACGCCAGGGAGTCCCTGGCCATCCACCAGGGCGCCTATGGCGAGGAGAGCGAGCCCGCCGCCAGCGTGCTTCACAACATCGGCGGCTTCCTGCTGGAGCTGGGGCGCACGGAGGAGAGCATCCAGCACTATCAGCGGGCGATTCGCATCCGCGAGAAGGTGATGGGCCCCGAGCATCCCGAGGTCGCCTCCTCCCTGTCGAGGCTCGGGACCGCGCTGGCCTCCCTGGGGCACTTCGAGGAGGCCTTGAAGCATCACCAGCGCGCCTTGCTCATCAACGAGAAGAGCCTGGGCCCCCAACACTCCATGGTGGCGCTCGACCTGCTCGGCATCGGCGATGACTACCAGGGGCTCGGAGCCCCGAAGAAAGCGATTCCCTTCCTCGAGCGGTCGGTGACGGTCTACGAGAAACAGACGTCGACCAAGAACGACGACTTCCTCGCGGATGCCCGGTTCTCGCTCGCGCGTGCGCTCATGAGCACGTCCAACGGCCTGGAGCGGGCCCGCCAGCTCGCCACCGCCACGCAGGAATACAACCACCGCTTCCCCAAGCCCCGAGCCCGGCAGGTCAAGGAAGTCGAACAGTGGCTGGCGACCCATCGCGCGCCGGGCCCCCGCCAGGCTCCGAGCGAAGCCGAGACACGCGAACCCGGTCCCCATTATCCTCCGGCGCATGGCCAGCCCCTATGACGTGACACCGGTGCGCAGCCCCTCGGAGCTCGCGCGAATCCTGGACCTCCAGCGCAAGAACCTGCCCAAAGCCATCAGCGCGGACGAGATGCGCGCACAGGGATTCGTCACCGTGGAGCATGACGTGGCGGCCCTGGAGCGGATGCACGCCCTGGCCCCCAGCGTCATCGCGAGCCACGCGGGAGAGCTCGTGGCCTACGCGCTGACGATGCCCCGGGAGTGCCGCTCGCTGATGCCCGTGCTCGTCCCCATGTTCGACCTGCTGGACACGCTGGACTACCAGGGCCGTCCGCTGGGTGAGCAGCGCTTCTATGTCATGGGGCAGATCTGCATCGACAAGGCCCACCGGGGCGTGGGGCTGTTCGACCAGCTCTATGCCGGGCATCGCGAGCTGTACCGCGAGCGCTTCGACGTGCTGGTGACGGAGGTCGCGACCCGGAACACCCGCTCCCTGCGCGCCCACGAGCGCGTGGGGTTCAAGCCGCTACACACCTACCGCGACGCGACGGACGAGTGGGCCATCGTCGCCTGGGACTGGAGCGAGCCCTCCGCGTAGCCCGCCGCTCCGGGCTCCGGCCGGCGCCCCGACAGCGGCGCGGCCGGCCCGTGATGCACGCGACGTCAGGACATCTTCGCCATGCGTCGGCAGGACTCGACGCAGCGGCGACAGGACTCCGCGCAGGCCTTCATCACCGCGTCGTCCGCCATGCGCTCGCACGCGACGGCACACCGCTCGCAGACCTCCGCGCAGACAGCGCACGTCTGCGGATGCAGCGGCGAGGTACGCAGCATGAAGTCCGCGCTCGTCTTGCACATCTGCACACAGTCCTCCAGCAGGCGGATGGTGTCCGCCGAGGCCATCTTCCCGCCCTTCTGGAGGCAGTACGTCATCGTCTGCAGGCACACGGCCGCGCAGGACATGCAGTTGCTGATGCAGGCGCGCATGTCATCCGTGAGTTGACTGTTCGCGCCGACGAGGAACGGCTGCATCTGGAACTTCTGGGATTCCACCTGAGCCATGCGACAACCTCCGTGCGTTGGGTTCGCGTACAGGTGGGGAGGGACAGGGCGCTTCACAACGGCCGCGGGGGCTTCGCAGGGGCGAGCGGAGAGACAGGGCCTGGGCACCATGGCTGGCGACCAGACGTGCTCGTGGTGGCCAGAGCGGACCGCCTGCTCATGAGGAAGGGGGCGTGGCTAGAACCAGGCCGAGCACTGCCCGGAGCTGGTGTTGCACAGCCGCAGATGGAAGCGCGCGACGCCCGAGTAGCTCCCATTCCACGCGGCGTTGACGACCCACCCATCGGCGTAGAACTGGAGCTTGACGCCACTGCCGTGGCTGCTGGTGGACCACGTGCCCTTGTAGTAGCCGCCGCCCGTGGCCGTCCACGTCTTGCACACGCTCGCCTTCCTGCCGCCCGGCGCCGTCAACGTGGTGCAAGCCCTGGCGAGTTCGGCATCGGCGGACGCGTCCGGGGCGGCATCGGGGACCGGGTTCGACCCGGCCACACCCGCCGCGGCCAGAATGCCTGCGAGGACCTGAAACATGGCGTGACGCTCCTGCCCGCATGGGGCCGTGCAGCCGATGCCGGCTGATGAGAGCGGCCAAGCTGCCGTCGAGGCCTCGGAGCGGCAATGCACCCCGGAGGGACCCTCTCTACCTGATGCGAGACACGTCACCGCGGGCCAGCGACCCGCACGCGGCCCCGCACCTCGACGCGGACGCCGCGCCAGGGCCCGACGACGGAAAAACGCCGGCCCCCCCGAAAGTCCTGGGGAGGTCCGGCGTCGCGCGCGGCCAGGATGGCCCTGGCCCGGGTCGCGCTAGAGCGCGGTGGCCCAACGCGTGTCGTGGTCGCTCCAGAAGCGGTGCAGGTAATTGTCGGCCTGCTGGATGATGACGGCCTCCGTCCCGTCATCGAGGACGGCCGTCACGGTGATGGCGTTCATGTTCCAGTTGTCACCCGTGGCGAAGATGTCCGGCTGGCCGGAGGTGAACTGGATGCTGAACTCGACGAGGTTGGCGAGCAGCATGCCCGTGGGCGTCACCATCGTCACGGTGTGCGAGGTCCAGTCAGGCCAGCGCGCGCCGTTGTTCAGGTTGATGCTGGCCGTGAGCTGGTTGCCGGACAGCCCCACGTACTTGATCGCGGCCACCGCGTGGCTGGCATTGCGCAGGTCGTCTCCGCCCGTGGCGACGGTGATGCGGAGCCGGGTGACGGAACGGAGTCCATCGTCGGCGTGCGCCATTCCGGGCAGCAGGAACAGCACGGCGGCGGCAAGCATCGCCATCAGGCTCGAACCAAAGCGAGGCGTCATCGCAGTGGGGAAAAGGGCAGCGGTCATCGTCGTCTCCTCTAGAGGTGGGTCACACTCGTGGGCATGGCGCGGCCCCAGGGGCCACGTCGCTCACGAAGCGAAGCCAAGGTGCCGCGAAGCCAGGAACCTGCCCACTGCCAGATTTCTTGCCCTGCCCCGGATGACGGCGAAGTGGAACCCTCGCGAGCATGGGAAGACTCGCGACACTCCCCCTGCTCCTGGGGCTGCTCTGGAGCACACCGCTGCTCGCCGCGACGGCCGAGGACTTCGGCGCACAGCCGGAGGCGCTGCGCATCCAGGTGGTGACCTTCGGTCCCGGCACATACGTCCAGGAGCGCTTCGGACACAGCGCCCTCTGGGTCGAGGATACGCGGCTGCGTGAGGTCGCGCTCTACAGCTATGGCGTGACCTCCCACGGCCCCGCCGCCGAGGTGCGCTACCTCCTGGAGCGACCCACCTATTGGGCCGCCCGGCTCTCGGTGGAGCATTCGTTCTTCCTCTATCGCGCGCGGGGGCGCTCCATCTTCCTCCAGGAGCTGGACCTGTCCGTGGAGCAGCGGCGCCGACTCCTCGCGCGCCTCGAACGCGACGTGAATCCCGAGACGCGCGAGTACGCGTATGACCCGCTGCGGGGAAACTGCGCGACGCGCCTGCGCGATGCATTGGACGACGCCCTGGGCGGAGCGCTGCACGCCCGGCTCGCGGGCCCCGCCGCGCTGACCCACCGCGAGCACCTTCGCCGCTACACCCGCGACACCCCGCTGTTCCAGTGGGCGCTGATGCTCTGGCTGAACGACGACGTGGACGCGCCGATGACCCGGTGGGAGGAGGCCGCCTTTCCCCTGGAGCTGGCCCGGGCACTCGCGGAGTTCTCCTTCATGAGCGGACAGGGCACTTCGACTCCGCTCGTGAGGCGAAGCCACGATGAGCACCTGACCACCACCATTCCTCCCCCGCTGGCCCCGGGCCCGACCTCGCTGACGCGAGGGCTCCTCGCCCTCCTCGTTGCGGGCGCGATGGTCCTGCTCGCGGTGCCCCGCGCGCATACGCACCGTCGCGCCTTCCGAGTCACCTTCGGCCTGTACCACGCGTTCATCGGCGCGACGCTCGGCACGGCGGGCGCCATCGGCTTCGTCCTGATGCTCGGCTCCGAGCACCCCTACTTCGGCCTCAACGAGAACCAGTGGCTGGCCCATCCCCTCTCACTCGCGCTGCTCCCGCTCGGCCTGGGCATCGCCTGGGGGAACGAGCGCGCCGAGCGCCGGGCACGTCACTGCGTCGGCGTGCTCACCCTCGGCTCCCTGCTGGCGGTGCTGCTCAAGCTGTCGCCCACGTCACACCAGGAAACGCTCGAGCCGATGACCGTCCTGCTCGCCGCGAACATCGGACTGGCGCTCGTCCACGTGAAGCGGTGGCGGGCCCCCCAGACGCTCACCCACCGGCGAGGAGCATCACTTCGACCCGAGCCCCACCCTCCGGGAGATTCGACGCGCGCAGCGACCCTCCACTCGCCTCGATGAGCCCGCCCACCAGCCGCATTCCCAGGCCCGAGCCCTCCGGCTTCGTCGTGCCTCCCGTGAGACGCGCCCCGTCCAGCAACCCCGCCCGGAAGCCCGGCCCGTCATCACTCACCCGCAGGAGGATGTTCCGCGTGCCGCCCTCCGGCTCGACGCTCACCTGGACGGTGCCGGCGCCACGTTGCCCATCCCCTTCACACGCATTCACGAGCAGGTTCGTCACCACGTGCGCCAGCCCCCGCTCGCCGCCCACCACCCAGACGCGCGGCCCCTGTCCCTCCGGTGCCCCGGGCCCGAGCAGGATTCGCACATGCGAGTAGCGCGTCTGGACCACGGCGGCCGCGTTGCGCAGGGTGGCGGAGACCTCGACGGGGGTCGCCTCGTCAATCATCGCCAGCTCGCCCAGGGCGCGTGACTTCACGCTCTCCACGAACTCCCACAGCTCGCGCAGGTCCGACGCCAGCCCCTGCACATGCCGCGAGCACGAGGCGCCTCCCGGGTCTCTCAGGAGCAGGTCCGCGCGAAGCCGCGCCGCCGACAGGAGCGTCCGCGCATCGTGGTGCTCGCGCAGGATGACGCTCAGGTTCGTGCGCGCCCGGCGAATCCTCACCCCCTCCGCACCGGACTTGAGGACCATCCGGCGCGCCACGCCACACGCGACCGCGGCCACGCTCCCCGCGCTGCCGACGAAGATGACGAGCAGCGCGACCTCCGAAACGCCATACGTCAGTTGACTGGCATTGAACCGGAAGTCGAGGGCGACGAGTCCCCCCAGGAGCAGCAGGTTCGCGCCGGTGCCCACCCAGGCGACACGAGGTGACAGTCGCAACGCGGTGATGAAGACCACCGCGATGACGGCGGAGGGGTCCGGCATCCGCAACAGGCCGGTGTAGCTGTCGCCATGCCACAACAACGTGGACAGGAGCGTGCCCTGGGCGACCACGGCATCCAGGAGCGCGGAGGCCACCAGCAGCCTCGGACCGAACAGTCGCCGCCGTCCCGCCCAGAACGCGACGACGGACAGCGTCATGCCCGAAAGCAACAAGGCCAGCTCCAGCACCGCGGCCGGCCAGCCCCCATCCGCGGCCACGCCTCCCAACGCCAGGAAGCGCGCCATGACCAGCGCGCAGAAGACGATGCGCACCGCGCTCACCAGCACTTCGCCGTCGTTGGACGCATCGGTGAGGACCTTGCGTGTTATGCTTTCCTGTATGGCCATGGTCCAACACCTCCTGCTGATAGAGGACTCGGTCAGCCTGGCGCGCGTGCTCGAAGACGTCCTGCAATCCCGCGCTGAACGAATCACGCACGTCACCACCCTCGCCGCCGCGCGCGAGGTGCTGCGAACCCAACCTCCCGACGCGGTGCTCCTGGACGTCAGCCTTCCGGACGGCACCAGCGACTCCCTGCTGGATGACCTGCTCGCGGTGGAGCCCCTGCCGTATGTCATTGCCATCAGCGGCAGCGCGACGGCCGAGCAGGCCTTCCGACTGGCCGCCAGTGGCGTGCGCGCCTTCGTCCCCAAGCCGCTGGACCTCGCGCGGCTGGAAGCCGTGTGGACCCAGACGCTGTCAGGCCCTCCGGAGCTGGGCCCCGCGTTGAGGGCGAGCGCCGGCAAGGTGCCGCTGCATCACTTCGAGAGCCTGGTCCGCGACACCCTCGTGGACGAGGCCCTTGCCAGGTCCGGAGGCAGCGTGCGCGGCGCCGCGAAGCTGCTCCAGATTTCCCGCCAGCTCCTCCAACACATTCTCAACGCCCGGGATTGAGTCGGGCCTCCTCGCGGCTACCTCCGGTCCGGCGTTCCGGCGAATCACCTGCGCTCCCTGGGACGAACGGCTCCCGCCCACAATCTTCAAGCGGCGTACCAGGGACGCGACGCGGCGTTCTCCCCCACGAGCGGCCTCGCGAATCACTCCCGCGCGAGCACTCACGCGTGGCCCCGAGGACAACCCGTTGGCCCGGTCCGTTGCCTCACGGGCCACAACCCCATCGCGATTCCATCCTGGCGGAAGCGATGAGCCCCCACGAAGCACCTGCCCGGAGATCCATCTTCCGCCCCGGGTAGGAACCGACCGGGGGGAATCCGCGAGAGGCCAATCCCACCCCCTACCACCCAGCGTTGCTGCACCCTGGCGCTCCGCATACGCCACGTGCGAATGAGCGCTGCGTTCCGGGTGGAATCGCGGGCGTCACGGCTCCGAATCCCAGCGCCGCGCGGCTTCTTCCCCTCCGGCCATGCGAGCGCGGCCGCCGCCCCACCCCTCTCGGCCCGGTGCGGGCGCGGCGTAGCATGGCCGAGTGAATACGGAGGCCCCTTGGCTCGTCCTCCGAGGCAATCCTCATTGGAGCCAATTGTCTCGTATATGATGCTTTGGTAGAGGACCGCCGCACGCAGCATCCGCCTTTTTCCCTGCCATCATGGTTTTTTCCGTCCACCACTGGGCCGCGTGGGCTCCCGGGCTTGTCGGGCAAGACGCCTGGCGGTCCTGGCTCTCACAGCCGCATCCGCTTCCGGCCGAGGGCACCCCGCCCTTGACCGAGATGCCGGCGATGATGCGCCGTCGGGTGGACCGGCTGGGTCGCATCGCGCTGCAGGCGGCCTATTCGTGCCAGGCGGACGCGCCTCCGTGTCCCATGGTGTTCGCGTCGCGCTACGGGGACATGGGCCGCTCCGTGGAGCTGCTGGAGCAGTTGGCCCAGGCCACCCCGCTGTCGCCCACGTCCTTCAGCCTGTCGGTGCACAACGCCATTGGCGCGCTGTACTCCATCGCCCGGGGTGACCTGACGGCGCAGAGCGCGGTGGCCGCGGGCGCGGAGACGGTGGAGGCGGCCTTCGTGGAGGCGTGCGGCCTCTTGGCCGAGGGCGCCCCCGAGGTCCTCGTCGTCGTCTATGACGAGCCCCGCCCCGCCCCCTTCGCGCACTTCCCCGAGCAGGTAGCGCTCCCGCATGCCTGGGCCTGCAGCGTGCGGGCGGCCGGAGAAGGCCCCACCTACCAGCTCACCTGCGGCGCCTCGGAGGGCGCACCGGAGCGGACGTCCGTGGACCCGCTGCCGGAGGAGCTCTCCGTGCTGCGCTTCCTCGTCTCCGGCGAGGCGCGCTTCGAGCACCACACGGGCTCCCGACTCTGGCGGTGGCACCGCGATGCTTGAGCGATTGGATCGCGGCTGGCGGGTGATCGCCACGGGCATCTCCTTCGCCACCTTCGGCGTGGGGGGGCTGGCGCTGCGCCTGCTGTTCTTCCCCCTGCTGTCGCTCCTGGTCCGCGACAGGCCGCGCCGCACCCGGCTGGCGCGGCTGGCGGTGCACCACTCGTTCCGCTTCTTCGTCGGGCTGATGCACTTTTTGGGGTGCCTGGACTACCGCGTCGAGGGCGTGGAGAAGCTGGCGCGCCCCGGGCTGCTCATCCTCGCCAACCACCCGACGCTCATCGACGTCGTGTTCCTCATCTCGCTGGTGCCCAACGCGGACTGCGTGGTCAAGGCGAGCCTGGCGAACAACCCCTTCATGCGCGGCCCCATCGAGGCCACCGGCTACCTCTGCAATGACTCCGGCCCGGAGCTCGTAGAGGCCTGCATCGCGTCCGTGAAGGCGGGCAACAACCTCATCATCTTCCCGGAGGGCACCCGCACGCCCTTGTCCGGCCCCATGAAGCTGCAGCGCGGGGCGGCCAACATCGCGGTGCGAGGCCCGTGCGACATCACCCCGGTCACCATCCAGGTGGCGCCCATGGCGCTCACCAAGGGGATGCCGTGGTGGCGCGTGGCCCCCACCCGGATGAAGTTCAACATCGTGGTTCAAGACGACATTCGCGTGTCGTCGCTGGTCGAAGAGGCGCACGGAGAGGCCCTCGCGGCCCGCCATCTCACCGAGAGATTGCACGACTACTTCTCCACGGAGACACAACGCCATGCAGGCGCTTGAGCAGGAAATCAAGAAGCTGGTCATCGAGACGCTGAACCTCGAGGACCTCAAGCCGGAGGATATAGACCCGGCGGCGCCGCTGTTCGTCGAGGGGCTGGGGCTCGATTCCATCGATGCCCTGGAACTCGGCCTGGCGCTCCAGAAGGCCTATGGGGTAGCGCTGGCGAGCGACTCCAAGGAGAACCGCCGTCACTTCGCCAGTGTGCGCGCCCTCGCGGATTTCGTGAGCGCCCACCGCAAGTCCTGAGGACCCGCACCACCCATTCGAGGGGGATATGCACATGACCAAGACCCAGCTCTTCGAGAACCTGCGCACGCTCCTGCAGGACACCTTCGACATCGACCCGGCCCGGATTACCCCCGAGGCCCGCCTCCGCGACGACCTGGACATCGACAGCATCGATGCCGTGGACCTGCTCGTGAAGCTCAAGCCCGTGACGGGCAAGCGGCTTCCGCCGGAGGTCTTCAAGTCGGTCCGGACGATTCAGGACGTCGTCGACGCCCTGCACAGCCTGCTCGACGAGTCCGTGGCGGCGTGAAGCTTCTGCGTCCAGCGCTGCTCGGCGTGCTGAGCCTCGCGTATCCGCTGCTGGTGTACTGGGGCCTGGGCCGGTTCGAGCCTCGCTGGATGGCGGTGCCCCTGGCGGGCATGGCCGTCGTGCGGGCCGTGGCCACGCGCGAGCGCGTCTGGCTCGTCACGGCCGCGGGGGCCCTGGTCCTCGCGAGCACCAGCCTGCTGGGCAACCACGCATTGCCGCTGAAGCTCTATCCGGTGCTCGTGAACACGATGCTGCTCACCGTCTTCGCCACCAGCCTCGTGTCCCCTCCCAGCGTCATCGAACGGCTGGCGCGGCTGCGCGAGCCCGAGCTCCCCCCGTCCGGCGTGGCCTATACGCGGCGGGTGACGCAGGTGTGGTGCGGGTTCTTCGTCGTCAACGGGAGCATCGCGCTGGGCACCGCGCTGTGGGCCAGTGACGCCACGTGGGCGCTGTACAACGGGCTCATCGCCTATGGGCTGATGGGCGTGCTCTTCGCCGGGGAGTGGCTGGTGCGCCGACGCGTGAAGGCAAGCCACGCCCATGGCTGAGCGCATCGCCATCGAACACCTCCTCAGCCGTGGACGCCCCGCCGACTTCCCGGTGGCGTTTCGCGAGGGGCAGGTGCTCACCTTCGCGGACTTCGAGGCCCGGGCCGCCGGCTGGCGCGCCGCGTATGAGCGGCACGGGGGCCACCGCTTCGCCCTCTCCTTCGAGGACACCTTCGAGTTCGCAGCGGCCCTGCTCGGCGCCTGGCACGCGGGCCGGTGCGTCTATCTTCCCTCGGAGATCCAGCCCACCACGCGCGAGAAGCTTCGCGGCGAGGTGGACGGCTTCGCCGGCCAGATTCCCTCGTCCACCCCGCTCCTGAAGTTCCAGGAGGGCGCGCGCGCGGAGTGGACGCCGCTCTCCCCGGAGGCCCAGGCGCTGGTCGTCTACACCTCCGGCTCCAGCGGAGAGCCCGCCGCCATCCCCAAACACCTGGGGCAGCTCACCCGGGAGGTCGCCACGCTGGCGGACCTCTTCGATGACAGGCTCGGTCCCAGTCCCTGCCGCGTGCTCGCCACGGTGTCGCACCAGCACATCTACGGCCTGCTGTTCCGGGTCCTCTGGCCGCTGACGTCGGGCCGGCCGTTCCTGGCCCGGAGCCTGCCGTACCCCGAGGACATCGTCGCCGAGCTTTCGCACGGGCCGGCGGCGCTCATCGCCAGCCCCGCCCACCTCAAGCGGCTGCCGGACACGTTGGACTGGGCGGGCGTGCGGGGGAACCTGCGCTCGGTGTTCTCCTCGGGGGGCCCCCTGTCCACCGACGCTCTGCACGCCTGTCGCGGGCTGCTCGGGCAGGCGCCCGTGGAGGTCTACGGCAGCTCGGAGACCGGGGGCATCGCCTGGCGCCAGCGCACCCAGGACGAGGCGCTGAGCTGGAGGACGATGCCCGGCGTGGAGGTCCGCCTGACGGAGGACGCCCTGGCGGTCCGCTCCCCCCACCTGCCGGACGGGAACTGGTTCCAGACGGAGGACCGGGCCCGGGTACTGCCAGAGGGCTTCGAGCTGCTGGGGCGCATGGACCGGTTGCTCAAACTGGAGGAGAAGCGGGTCTCCTTGAGCGCCATGGAGCGGGCCCTGCTGGAGAGTGACCTCGTCCGCGAGGCGCGGGTGGTGCCCCTGTCCGAGGGAAATCGCTCGGTTCTGGGGGTGGTGGCCGTGCTGGGGCCCACCGGCCGGCACCTTCACGCCGACAGTGGAAAGCCCTTCCTGAACCGGGCCATCCGAAAGCACCTGTCTTCCCAGTTCGAGCCCAGTGTCCTTCCGCGTCGATTCCGGTATCTGGAGGCGATGCCAGTCAACTCCCAGGGCAAATCCACCGAGGCCGCGCTCGTCGCCCTCTTCGACTCCCGCCGCCCGCCCCTGCGCGTGCTCGAGCACACCGCGGACCGCGCCGTGCTGAGCATCGAGACACCGGCGAGCCTGCCGTACTTCAAGGGCCACTTCCCGGAGAAGGCCATCCTGCCCGGCGTGGCGCAAATCGAGTGGGCGCTCCATCTGGGCCGGGAGTTGTTCACGCTCCCGCCGGAGTTCCTCCGCATGGAGGCGGTGAAGTTCCAGCAGCTCATCGTCCCCGAGACGCTCCTCACCCTGGAGCTCACCTGGACGCAGGCCAAGGGCAGCCTCCAGTTCAAGTACACGTCCGAGGCCGGCACCCACGGGAGCGGCCGCATCCTGCTCGGTGAGGTCCGCGGATGAAGCTCTGCGTGGTGATTCCCGTCTACAACCACGGCGAGGCGGTGGGCGCGGTGGTGAACTCCGTGCGCGCGCACGGGCTGCCGTGCCTGCTGGTGGATGACGGCAGCGAGCCGGGCTGCGCGAAGGTCCTGGACACGCTGGCGGAGGCGGACAGGTCCGGCATCGAGCTGGTGCGCCTGCCCCGGAACGAGGGCAAGGGCGGGGCGATGATGGCGGGCTTCCGGGCGGCGAAGGCCTCCGGCTTCAGCCACGCGCTGCAGATTGACGCCGACGGCCAGCACGACACCCGGGACATCCCCCGCTTCGTCGAGCTGGCGGCCTCGGCCCCGGAAAAAATCATCTGTGGCACGCCCATCTACGACGAGTCGGTGCCCAAGGGCCGGCTGTACGGCCGCTACGCCACGCACATCTGGGTGTGGATCAACACGCTGTCACTGGCCATCCGCGATTCGATGTGCGGCTTCCGCGTGTATCCGCTGACGCCCACGCTCGCGCTCATCGACTCGGTGAGCATTGGCAGGCGCATGGACTTCGACGTGGAAGTCATCGTGCGGCTGTACTGGCGAGGGGTGGGCATCCTCAACCAACCCACCCAGGTGCGCTACCCCACCGACGGCATCTCCCACTTCGACGTGCTCTGGGACAACGTGCGCATCTCCCGCATGCACGCCCGGCTCTTCTTCGGGATGTTGCTGCGGCTGCCGCTGCTCTTGTGGCGGAAGGTCTCCGCATGAAGCCGCGGCATTGGGCGGAGATGGGCGAGAGCACCTTCGTGCTCGGCATCTGGCTGTTGTACTGGGTCCACCGGCTGCTGGGGCGCTGGCCGTTCCGCCTCTGTCTGTACCCCGTGGTCCTGGTGCACTGGCTGGCCCGCCCCGTGGTGCGCAAGGCATCGCTCCAGTACCTCTCGCGGGTGGAGCAGGCCACCGGCGCGCTCGGGCGCAAACCCGGGCGAGGCGACAGCCTGCGCCACATGGTCACCTTCGCGGAGACGATGCTCGACAAGCTCCTGGCCGTCAGCGGGAGATACCACTTCGAGCAGGTCCACACCGAGGGGCGCGAGCAGTTCTACGAGGTGGTGAAGGCGGGCAAGGGCGGCATCATCGTCACCGCGCACATGGGCTGCCTGGAGCTGTGTCGCGCCATGGCGGAGAAGCGTGGCGAAGTGAAGCTCCACATCCTGGTGCACACCCGACATGCCGAGCAGTTCAACCGCCTGCTCAAGCGGCTCAATCCGGACAGCGGGTTCCAGTTGGTGGAAGTCACGGACATGGGGCCTGGGACGGCCGTCGCGCTGGAGAAGTACGTGACGGAGGGCGGGTTCGTGGTGATTGCCGGAGACCGGGTGCCGGTGAGCGCCAGTCAGACGGTGGACGTGGACTTCCTGGGGCACAAGGCCGCCTTCCCCGTGGGGCCCTACGTGCTGGCCTCGCTGTTCAAGTGCCCGCTGTACCTGCTGGGGTGCATCCACGAGAACAACGGATACACCATCCATTTCGAGACCCTGGCCGAGCGTGTCGAGCTCCCCCGGGGCAAGCGCGCGGCCGCGTTGACGGGCCACGCCCAACACTATGCCGAGCGGGTGACGGCGCTGCTGAAGCGCTCTCCGTTCGATTGGTTCAACTTCTTTCCCTTTTGGGATCAGGCGAATGCCTCCGCCAGGAATCAAGAATGAGCGTGCGGTCCGGTTCGATGGGAGCCGGCTCGCCATTGAAGACGTGTCCGCGCTGTCACGCCGGGAGCGTGACGCCGAGCTGAGCACTTCCACCGACTTCCGCCGCAGAATCACCCGGGGCGCGGAGTTCCTGGACCGGCTGCTGGCGGAGGACGGGAACATCTACGGCGTGACGACGGGGTACGGAGACTCGTGCACCGTCTCCATTCCGCCCGAGCTGATCGCCGAGCTGCCGCACCACCTCTACGCGTACCACGGCATTGGCGCGGGCCGGTTCCTGACGCCCGAGGAGACGCGCGCGGTGCTGGCGGCGCGGCTGGCCTCGCTGGCCCAGGGGGTGTCCGGCGTGGGGCTGGGGTTGCTCACCCAGTTGGAGCTGCTCCTGCGCCACGACATCCTGCCGCTGATTCCCGCCGAGGGTTCGGTGGGTGCCAGTGGCGACCTCACGCCGCTTTCCTACGTGGCGGCGGTGCTCTGCGGAGAGCGCGAGGTCTGGTACCGGGGCGAGCGACGTCCCGCCGCGGAGGTGCTCGCGCGGCACGACCTGAAGCCCTTGAAGCTGCGCCCCAAGGAAGGCCTGGCCATCATGAATGGCACGGCGGTGATGACCGCCCTGGCCTGCCTCGCGTGGGAGCGCGCCGAGTACCTGGGACGACTGGCCACCCGGCTCACCGCCTTCAACGTGGTGGCGAGCGCCGGCAACGCGCACCACTTCGACGAGGCGCTGTTCGCCCTCAAGCCGCACGTGGGACAGCAGCGCGTGGCCGCGCGACTGCGCGTGGACCTGGCCACGGACCGGCCGAGCCGCAACGAGCAGCGCCTGCAAGACCGCTACTCCCTGCGCTGCGCGCCACACGTGATTGGCGTGCTCGAGGACGCCCTGCCCTTCTTCCGGGCGCAAATCGAGAACGAGCTGAACAGCGCCAACGACAACCCGCTCATCGACCCCGACAGCGAGCGGGTGCTGCACGGCGGCCACTTCTATGGGGGCCACATCGCCTTCGCCATGGACGGGCTCAAGACGGCCGTGGCCAACGTGGCGGACCTGATGGACCGGCAGCTCGCGCTGCTGGTGGACACCCGCTACAACCACGGGCTGCCCTCCAACCTCTCCGGCTCCACGGGGCCCCGCGCGGCCATCAACCACGGCCTCAAGGCGGTGCAGATCAGCGTCTCCGCGTGGACGGCGGAGGCGCTCAAGCAGACGATGCCCGCGTCCGTGTTCTCCCGCTCCACCGAGTGCCACAACCAGGACAAGGTGAGCATGGGCACCATCGCCGCGCGCGACTGTCTCCGGGTGCTGGAGCTGTCCGAGCAGGTGGTGGCGGCGATGCTCATCGCGGCGCGTCAGGGAATCACCCTGCGCGGCCGGATTGCTCAAGAAATGAATCTGGCGCCGTCTCTTGCGTCGATGCAGGCCGATCTGGAGCAGCGAATCCCGCTGGTGGTGGAGGACCGAGCGTTGGACAAGGAGCTGCAAGGGCTGCTGGGCGCCATCCGCGCCCGCGAGTGGGGGCTCTATGAGGCCTGACCTCAGCCATGAAATCGAGCTGTCGCCGCCCTTCCATGACATCGACCTGATGGAGGTCGTCTGGCATGGCCACTACGTGAAGTACCTGGAGCTGGCGCGGTGCGCGCTCCTGGCGAAGTTCGATTACGACTACCCGCAGATGCTGGCGTCCGGCTTCGCGTGGCCCGTCGTGGACATGCGGCTGAAGTACGTGCAGCCCGCGCTCTACGGAAAGACGCTGAAGATTCGCGCCGAAATCACCGAATGGGAGAACCGGCTCCGTATCGACTATGTGATTCGAGACGCCTCCACGGGCCGCAAGGTGAACCAGGCCCACACCGTCCAGGTCGCCGTGTCGATGGCCACCAAGGAGCTCCAGTACATCTGTCCGCCGGTGCTCTGGCAGCGGCTGGGGGTGAAGCCCGAATGAAGCGCGCGCTCTTGCTGGTGATGCTGCTGGTGGGCTCGACGGCCAGCGCCGGTGACGACATCGTCGCGGGGGTCCGAGCCCGGCTGGCGGACGTGCCGCTGTTGCGGGGGGACTTCGAGCAGAAGAAGACGGTGGCCGGCTTCAAGAAGCCGCTCGTCTCGCGCGGGGCGTTCCTGCTGTCGCGGGAGCACGGCGTGCTGTGGGACACGCGGGTGCCCTTCGCGTCCACGCTCACGCTGACGCGCAAGTCGCTGAGCGCCGAGCAGGGAACGGGCGCGGCGGCCTATCGCCTGGACGCGAGCAAGGAGCCGGGGCTCGCGGCGATGAACGAGGTGATGTTCGCGCTCCTGTCCGGTGACGTGGCCGCGCTGTCCAAGCGCTTTCGCGTCGAGGGCGAGCTCGTGGGCACGACAGGCTGGAAGCTGACCCTGACGCCCACGGACGCGGGCCTCGCGCGGGTCTTCAAGAGCATCCATCTGGAGGGAGACTCGTACGTGAGGCAGGTCAAGCTGGACGAGGCGCGCGGCGACACCAGCGTCATCCAGTTCGACAAGCTGAGCCAGACACCCGCCCCCAATGACGCGGAAGCCGGGCGTCTTGCGAAATAGGGCCGCCATCCTCTGGCTGTTGGTGGTGCTGGCCGTGGGTGTGCACCAGGTCCAGTTCTGGCGCTCGGCGCGCCTGGACACCGACGTCCTGGCGCTCCTGCCCGAGGACGAGCAGGCCCCGGAGGTCGATGCCGCCACGCGCAAGCTCGCGGACCAGGCGGGCCGGGAGCTGGTGTTGCTGGTGGGTGCGCCGGATTGGGCATCCGCCCAGCGCGCGGCGGACCTCGTCACGGCGGAGCTTTCGAAGGACACCTCGCTCCTGAGCCCCTCCGCCCTGGACGCGTCCTCGCTGGATGCGGCGCTGGAGCTGTACCGTCCCTATCGAGACAGGCTGCTGACGCCCGCGCAGCGCACGTGGCTTTCGCGGGCGACACCGGAGGAGCTGGGCGGCACGGCGCTGATGAAGCTGTACCAGCCCGCGGGGCCCCACCTGACGGACTGGGAGGCGGACCCGCTGGGCCTGTGGCCGGACTGGTGGGCGGCGCGCGCCTCCGAAAGCACCGCGCGCCCGCGCGACGGTCGCCTCTGGCTGTCTGGCGAAGGCCGCGAGTGGGTGCTCCTGGCGTGGCACAGCCAGGTCTCCGCCTTCGCGCTGGGCGCCGACGGAAACATCACCACCGTGGTGGACCGCGCGCGGGCCGCCGTGACGACGCAGGTGCCCGGCAGCCGGGTGGTGGCCGCGGGCGTGCCGCTGTACGCGGAGGCCGCCGCGTCCCAGGCCAGCAACGAGATGTCCACCATTGGCATCGGCTCGCTGGTGGCGGTGCTCGTGCTGGTGTGGCTGACGTTCCGCTCGGTGCGGCCCATCATCCTGGTGGGTGTGTCGCTGGGCATCGGCTGCGCGGTGGCGATGAGCGTCACGGCGCTCGTGTTCGAGCGGGTCCACCTGCTCACGCTCGTCTTTGGCTCCAGCCTGGTCGGCGTGGCGGAGGACTACGGCTTCCACTACTTCGCCGCGCGCCAGGGCAAGCCGCCCTCCGAGCGCGGGCCGCTGATGCGCAGCCTGCTGCCGGGCATGGTGATGGCGCTGCTCACCAGCGTGGTGGCGTATCTGGCCCTGGGCGTGGCGCCCTTCCCCGGGCTGCGGCAGATGGCGCTGTTCTCCGCCACGGGACTGGTGGGCGCGTTCCTGACGGTGGCCTGCTGGTTCCCGACGCTGGACACCGGCGCCCTGCCCGTGACGTCCTTCTCCACGCGCTTCGCCACGTCCCTGGCGCGCTGGCCCCGCTTCGCCTCCACCCGCGCGTGGTGGGTGGGGACCGCGGCGCTCGTCCTGTTCATCATCGGAGGGCTGTGGCGCGTGCGGACGCGCGATGACGTGCGACAGCTGCAGGGCGCGCCGGCGCATCTCATCGCCGACCAGCGCGAGCTGGGGCGGCTCCTGGGGTTGCCCAGCCCCGCCCAGTTCTTCCTCGTGGGAGGCCAGGACGAGGAGCAGGTGCTCGCGCGCGAGGCTTCGCTGAAGGCGCGCTTGGACCCGCTGGTGACGGACAAGGTCCTCGCGGGCTATCGCGCGGTGTCTGACTGGTTGCCCAGCGCGGAGCAGCAGCGCTCGGACGCGAAGCTGAGCGCCCGCGCGGAAGCGCAGGCGGTGGCCGCCGTGGCCCAGGCCACGGGCGAGGAGCCCACCCGCGCGCGCTTCGCGGACGACGTGCTCACTCCGGAGCGGCTGCTCGCCAGTCCCGCCTCGGCGGCCATCCGGCAGCAGTGGTTGGGGCGCCTGGGCGAGAAGCACTTCAGCATCGTCATGCTGCGCGGGCTGAATGACCCGTCGGTGCTCCCGCGCATCGCCGACGCCGCTCAGGGGCTGGAGGGCGTGCGGTGGGTGGACAAGACGCAGGAGATCTCCCGGCTCCTGGAGCGCTACCGCCGGCTCATGGGCGGGCTCATCCTGCTGGGCTATGTCGCGGTGCTGTTGCTGCTCGTCGTGCGCTTCCGACGCGAGGCGTGGCGGGCCTGGCTGCCCACGGTGGTGGGCACGCTCGTCACGCTGGCGGTGTTCGGCTGGGTGGGCGAGCCGCTCCAGCTCTTCAGCGTGCTGGGCCTCATGCTGCTGCTGGGCATGGGCGTGGACTACGGAATCTTCATGTTGGAGCACCCGGGTGAGGGCTCCGCCTGGCTCGCGGTGGCACTCGCGGGCGTGAGCACCCTCCTCTCATTCGGTCTCCTGGGGCTCTCGGCCACTCCGGCCCTGCGCTCCTTTGGTCTCACCATGCTACTGGGCGAAGTCACCATCTGGTTGCTCACGCCCTGTTGCAGACTGCCTCCTGGCAAGGACGTGTCGTGAAGGTAGAAAAGACAGAAGTCGTCATCATTGGGGCGGGCCCCTCTGGCTCGGTGGCCGCGGGGATTCTGCGCAAGCAGGGTCGTCAGGTGTTGATCCTGGAGCGCGAGCAGTTCCCTCGCTTCTCCATCGGAGAGAGCCTGCTGCCGCAGAGCATGGAGTACATCGAGGAAGCGGGGATGATTCGCGACGTGGTGGAGGCGGGCTTCCAGTTCAAGAATGGAGCGGCCTTCGCGCGCGGCGAGACGTACACGGACTTCGATTTCCGCGACAAGTTCTCCAAGGGCTGGGGCACCACGTACCAGGTGCAGCGTGGAACCTTCGACCACGTGCTGGCGCTCGCCGCCGAGCGCATGGGCGCCACCCTGCGCTTCCGCCACACCGTCGAGTCCGTGGATGTCACCGGCGCGGAGCCCGAAATCACGGTGCGCTCGCCCGAGGGCGAGACCTACCGCGTGCAGGCGCGCTTCCTGCTCGACGCCAGCGGCTTTGGCCGTGTGCTGCCCCGCCTGCTCCAGTTGGAGACGCCGTCGAACTTCCCGGTGCGCGGCGCGCTCTTCACGCACGTGGAGGACCGCGTGCCGTCCGGCGGCAACTTCGACCGCAGCAAGATTCGCGTCACCGTGCATCCCAAGCACGTGGACGTCTGGTACTGGACCATCCCCTTCTCCAACGGGCGCTGCTCGCTGGGCGTGGTGGCCAAGCGCGAGTACCTGGAGCAGTTCCAGGGCACCGAGACCGAGCGGCTCAAGGCCATCGTCGCGGATGACCCGACGCTGTCGAAGCTCTTGAAGGACGCCGTCTGGGACACGCCCGCGCGCAGCATCACCGGCTACGCGGCGAACGTGAAGTCGCTGTGGGGCAACGGCTTCGCGCTCCTGGGCAACGCTGGCGAGTTCCTGGACCCGGTGTTCTCCTCGGGCGTCACCATCGCCGTCAAGTCCGCGAGCCTCGCGTCCAAGTGCATCGGCCGTGTGTTCGCGGGCGAGACGGTGGACTGGGAGCGCGACTACGCGGTGCCGCTCAAGGCGGGCGTGGACACGTTCCGCACCTTCGTCGAGTCCTGGTACGCGGGCGGCTTCCAGAACGTCATCTTCCACCCCAACGCGTCCCCCGAGGTGCGTCGGATGATCTCCGCCATCCTGGCCGGCTACGCCTGGGACAAGGAGAACCCCTTCGTGGCTGACAGCCGGCGACGGCTCGGCGTACTCGAGCAGCTGTGCGCCGCCTGATTCCCATCGTCGTCCTGTTCGGGCTCGTCTCCTGCGTCACCCCGCCCCCTCGGCGGGTGGCGCCGGAGGTGGCCCTGCCCACGCTCACGCTGGCTCCGGCGACGTTCGGAGGCAGCGTGAGCCTGTCGCAGCGCTTGAGCTTCGCGCATGACGCGGACCCGGGCGGACCTCGCTCGCTGGAGGCGCTCGTCGAAATCGACGCGTCGTCGCTCCAGCTGGCGGGGTTCGCGCTGGGCCAGCGCGTCTTCACCCTGCAGTGGGACGGCGCGAAGCTGGACGAGCAGCGGGACGCTCGCGTGCCCGAGCAGCTCCAGTCGCGCACGGTGCTGCGGGACCTCCAGCTGGTCTACTGGCCGGCCCCGGCGGTGCGCGCGGCCCTGCCGCCGGACTGGACGCTGGAGGATTCGCCGGGCATGCGCGTGCTGCGCCACGCGGACAAGGACTGGCTCACGGTGCGTTATGATGGAGAGCCGCGCTGGGTGGGCCGCGCGGAGCTGGTCAACCTGGCGGAGCATTACCGGCTGACCATCGAGTCACGCCCCTCGGAGGAATGAGCTCATGATTCCGCCCGTCTTCCTGAATCAGCTCGGCCTCGTCTGCGCCCTGGGACAAGGCCTGCTCGAGGTGGCCACGGCCCTCTTCGGTGACAGGCCCACGGGCGTCTCCGAGCGCTTCGACTTCGCGGACCGGCCACTCCACGTGGGGTACGTCACCAAGCCGCTCCCCCCCACGGACGAGCTGCCGGTGCCGCTGCGCAGCCGGAACAACGCGCTCCTCCTCTCCGCGCTCTCCCAGGTGCGTCCCGCCGTGGACGAGGCCATGCGGCGCTATGGCCCGGAGCGCGTGGCCGTGGTCCTGGGTACCAGCACCTCCGGCATCGGGGAGAGCGAGGCCGCCATCGTTTCGCGCGCGGCCACTGGCCAGCTCCCCTCCAACTTCGATGTCCGTCAACAAGAGTTGGGCTCTCCCGCCATGGCGCTGAACCATGTGCTGGGCGTGAAGGGCCCCTCGTTCGTCATCTCCACCGCGTGCTCGTCCAGCGCCAAGGCCCTGGCCACGGCGGCGCGGCTCTTGCGCTCCGGCGCGGCAGACGCCGTCATCACGGGCGGCGCGGACGCGCTGTGCCGCTTCACCATCGCGGGTTTCACGTCGCTCGACTCGGTGAGCGACGCGCGCTGCAACCCGATGAGCGTCCACCGCCGGGGCATCAACATCGGCGAGGGCGCGGCCCTGTTCCTGATGACGCGCGAGCCTGGGCCCGTGCGGCTCGCGGGTTGGGGCGAGTCCTCGGACGCGCACCACCTCTCCGCGCCCGAGCCCGGGGGCCGGGGCGCGCTCATCGCCATGAGGACGGCGCTGGGGCGCGCGGGAATCACCCCGGCCGACGTGGGCTACGTCAACCTGCACGGCACCGCGACGCCGCAGAACGACGCCATGGAGAGCCGGGCGGTGAGCGCGCTTCTGGGGGGCAACGTGCCGTGCAGCTCCACGAAGCCGCTCACGGGCCACACGCTGGGGGCCGCGGGGGCGCTGGAGGCGGCGCTGTGCTGGCTCACCCTCACGGACGACGCCCAGGGGCGGCTGCCTCCGCACTGGTGGGATGGAGTGGCTGACCCGTCACTGCCCGCCCTCGCGCTGGTGAAGCCCGGTGAGGCGCTCGGGCGCCCGCCGCGCTATGTCCTGAGCAACTCGTTCGCCTTCGGTGGCAGCAATGCCGCCCTCATCCTGGGAAGGGCCTGATGCGCACGCCCATTGCCTTCGACATCTCCGAGATTGTGCCCCACGCCGACCGCATGCGGCTGATCGACCGCGCGGTGGAGGGCGACGAGGAGAGCCTCGTGGCCGAGGTGACGCTGCGCGAGGACTGCCTGTTCCAGGAGTCCGGCGCCGTGGGCGGTTGGGTGGGCATCGAGTTCATGGCCCAGGCCATCGCGGCCTACGCGGGCTGGCGTCAGCGGCTGCAGGGGGAGACCCAGCGGATGGGCTTCCTGCTCGGCACCCGTCGGTATGAGTGCAGCCGCCCCGCGTTCAAGGTGGGCGAGCAGTTGCGCATCGAGGTCCGCCGGCAGTTCTGGACGGACAACGGGATGAGCCAGTTCGATTGTACGCTCGGGATTGGAGGCGAGACGGTGGCCACGGCCGCGCTGACGGTGTTCCAGCTCCCGGCCTCGATGGACGTGATGAAGGCGGGCACGGATGAGTGAGAAGACGGTACTGGTGACGGGCTCCAGCCGGGGCATTGGCCGCGCGGTGGCGCTGCGGCTGGCGCGCGACGGCTTCGACGTCGTGGTGCACTGCCGCGCGAAGGTCGAGGAAGCGGAGGCGGTGGCCGCCCAGGTCCGCGAGCTGGGCCGGGCTTCCCGCGTGCTGCGCTTCGATGTGGCGAACCGAGCCGAGACGGAGAAGGCACTGCTCGCCGACGTCGAGGCGCACGGCTGCTACTACGGCGTGGTGTGCAACGCGGGCATCGCCCGGGACAACGCCTTCCCCGCCATGCCGCCCGAGGACTGGGACGCGGTGATTCACACCAACCTCGACGCCTTCTACAACGTGCTCAACCCCCTCTCCATGCCGATGGTCCGTCGGCGCAAGCCGGGCCGCATCGTCACGCTGTCCTCCGTCTCCGGGCTTACCGGCAACCGGGGCCAGGTGAACTACAGCGCGGCGAAGGCCGGCATCATCGGCGCCACGAAGGCGCTCGCGGTGGAGCTGGCGAGCCGGGGCATCACCGTCAACTGCGTGGCGCCCGGTTTGATTGACACGGAGATGGTGGAGCCGCACATCGTGGAGGAGGCGCTGAAGTTGATTCCAGCCAAGCGCCTGGGACGGCCCGAGGAGGTCGCCGCCGCGGTGAGCTTCCTGATGAGTGAGGACGCGGGCTATGTCACGCGGCAGGTCATCTCCGTGAACGGAGGGCTGTTCGGATGAGGCGCGTCGTCGTCACGGGCTTTGGAGCCCTCAGCCCCCTGGGTCACGACTGGCCGCAAGTGGAGGCGCGGCTGAAGTCGCTGCGCAACGCGGTGCAGGTCATCGAGGACTGGAAGCAGTACGAGGGGCTGAACACGCAGGTGGGTGCCCCCGCCGCGCCCTTCGTGCTGCCGCCGCAGACGTACTCGCGCAAGACGATGCGGGGCATGGGCCGGGTGGCGCTGCTGGCCACGCGCGCCAGTGAGCTGGCGCTCGTCGATGCCGGGCTGTTGGGAGACCCGCTGCTGTCGAGCGGGAAGATGGGCGTGTCCTACGGCTCGTCCACGGGCTCGCCGCCGAGCATCGGTGACTTCGGCCGGATGCTGGTGGCCAAGAGCACCGAGGGCATCACCGCCACGTCCTACGTGCGGTCCATGTCCCATACCGCCGCGGTCAACATCGGCGTCTTCTTTGGCCTCACGGGCCGCATCATCACCACCTCGAGCGCGTGTACGTCGGGGAGCCAGGGCATCGGGTACGCGTACGAGGCCATCAAGATGGGCCGGCAGGTGGCGATGCTCGCGGGCGGCGCCGAGGAGCTGGATGCCACGGGGGCCGCGGTGTTCGACACCCTGTTCGCCACCAGCACGAAGAACAACGGCACGCCCGAGCTGACGCCCCGACCCTTCCACGCGCAGCGCGACGGCCTGGTCCTCGGCGAAGGCGCATGCACGCTGGTGCTGGAGGAGCTGGAGCACGCCAGGGCCCGAGGCGCGCGCATCTACGCGGAGCTGGTCGGCTACGGCACGAACAGCGACGGGCGACACATCACCCAGCCCCACGCGGAGACCATGGCCCAGGCCATGCGCCTGTCGCTGGAGGACGCGGGCCTGGAGCCAGGCGTCGTGGAGTATGTGAATGCCCACGGCACGGCCACCGACACGGGCGACGTGGCGGAGACCACGGCGACGCAGCAGGTCTTCGGTGAGCGGATGCCCATCTCCTCCCTCAAGAGCTACATGGGGCACACCCTGGGGGCCTGCGGGGCGCTGGAGGCGTGGATGACCATCGAGATGATGCGCTCGGGCTGGTTCGCTCCGACGCTGCATCTGGACGCGGCCTCGGTGGATACGCGCTGCGCTCCGCTGGACTATCTGGTGGGAGATGGCCGAAGAATCCAGACCGAGGTCGTCATGACCAATAACTTCGCCTTCGGCGGCATCAACACGTCGTTGATCTTCCGCCGGTGGCAGTGACGGAGAACCCCATGAAGAAGGCAATGCTGCTGTCGCTGCTCGCGCTCACCGTCTCCAGCCCCGCGCTGGCGCGAGACACCGTGACGATGATTCCGCTCGCCTCCGTCCTGTCGATGCCGCAGGCCCAGGGGAAGCTGGATGGCACGGTGAAGTTCTACCTGGCCGGCGCGAAGACGCCCGAAGTCACCAAGGAACTGGGCGAGGACGTCTCCAACAAGAAGACCAGCGGCGTGGGCAAGTCCGACGAGGAGGGCTGCAAGTGGGCCATCCTGTCGGCGCTGATTTCGCTCCAGGAAGGCGCCCAGAAGCGCGGCGCCAACGCCGTCGTCAACATCGTCAGCTATTACAAGAGGAACGAGCTGCAGAACGCCTCTGAAATCGAGTGCCATGCCGGCACCTTCGCCGTCGGCGTGACGCTCAAGGGCACCTACGCGAAGGTCGCGGGCAAGAAGTAGCTGTTCGCCGGGTCGATGACGCGAGCAGACCTCGCGTCATCCCCGGGGCACTCACGGCGGCCCCATCCTCCTGGATAGGCTGCAATTCGCGAGTACCGAGGTGTCTGGGTTAGGCTCCCGCCCGTGACGCCCTACACGATGCTGCACCTGGCGCTCGCGGGGGCATTCTTCGTGCTCGCGCTGGTGCATTTCGCGACCTGGGCGGCGGTGCGCTCCCAACGTGTCCAGCTATGGCTCGCGACGAGCTTCCTGGGCTTCGCGGCGCTGAGCCTCTCCGCGGGGGCCACTCGGCACGAAGTCGGGTGGATGTTCGTGGACACCCGTCCATGGTTGTTGCTCGGCGCGCTGTGTTCCATTCCCCTGCCCTACACGCTGCTGCGAGTCCTCTGGGCCTTGCTGGACGTGCCACTGACGCGCTCGCGGCGGGTGCTGCTGGGTGTGGCGGTGGCCTTCGGAGCGATGCGGGTCGCGGACGTGCTCGGGTCCGTGCTGGCGACGTCGGGGCCCCGGATGACGTCCGAGGACCTGTCCCGCGCGACGGTGGGCTTGGGGCTGCCGATGTTCTGGCTGCTGGCGGTGACGGTGGGAGGCACGTGGGCCCTGGAGGCCTTGCTGACACTGAAGCGTCGGGGCGCCATGGCCGCGGCGGTGCTTGGGGCCGCCCTGCTCGCGCTGGGCATCCTGGGGCGAGAGCTGGCGGTGGACGTCGGGTGGATTTCAGGTCCGCCCCTGTTCGCGCTCGTGGGTCTTCCGTTCCTGCTCCTGGCCACCACCTCGCTCGCCATCCTCACCGCTCGGTCCTTGAGGGGCGCGGACCTGGGCACGGGAATTCATCGCTACCGACGGCTCTCGCGCCTCGGACGTGGCGGCATGGGCGAGGTCTGGTTGGCGGTGCGCACGGGCCGCGCGGGGTTTCATCGGCTGGTGGTCCTCAAGCGGATGGTCGACGAGGACAGTGAAGACCCGGCCGTCCGGCTCCACCGTTTCATTGGAGAGGCTCGCACCGCCGCGCGCCTGCACCACCCGAACATCGTGTCCGTGCACGACCTGGGACAGGTGGACGGCGCGTGGTTCATCGTCATGGAGTACCTGAGCGGGGTGAACGCACTGAAGCTCGCGAGGCTGGTGCGACGCGGGGGCGAGGTGCCGCTCGAGGTCGTGGTGGAGATCTGCCTGCAGTCCCTGAAGGGGCTCGCGTACGCGCACGAGCGAGGCGTCATCCACCGCGACATCAGCGCGGACAACCTGGTGGTGACGTTCGACGGGGTGGTGAAGGTCGTCGACTTCGGCATCGCGCATGGGGTGGGCAGTCCGCAGGAGCAGCTGGCTTCGCGTTCGACGGCGTCTCTGCCTCCCGTGAGTCGGCTCACCCAGGCCGGCGATGTCATTGGCAAGCTCGCGTACATGCCTCCGGAGCGTCGGGCGGGTGCGGAGGCGACGACGTCGGGTGACATCTACGCGCTCGGCTGCGTCCTCCATGAGCTGCTCTGGGGAGACCTTCCGGGCATCAGCCTGAGCCTGCAACAGCGCGCGCGGTGGGAAGGCCCGGAGGCTCCCCCCGTGAATCGGCTGCTTCGTGGGATTGTGGAGAAGGCGCTGCACCTGACGCCCGCGAAGCGCTTCTCGGATGCGAGCGAGTTGGAGCAGGCGCTGCTCCCCGTGAGGCAGGCGCTTCCCGTGGTCGACCTCGCGAGCTGGCTGCGCGAGAACTACCCAGAACGCTGGTCTCATGAGCGCGAACTGTCCGAGCTGAGCGACCCCACACCCGAAGAGGTGCAGGCCCTGCTGTCCCGTGCGCCACCTTCCGCGCCTGCCGAGCTGGAGCCCACCCAGCTCATCTCGCCGAAGGAGAAGCCGCCCGAGGAGGAGGCAACCCGGCGCCTCGGGGGACCGGGCTGAGGCACGAGAGGCGCCGGCGGCAGAAGAACTCGGGAGCCGTGCCAGCACGTGGGGCGGCGCTCAGCATTCCGCCAACAAAGACATATCAGCGGCTCGAAGCGTCCGAATCGAACGGACCCGGGCGAAGAATCCCGGTGTCTCGCGTTCGATTCCTGCGCGCGGCCCCCTGTCCCTCTGGATGGCGCCTCGCGTCCGCCAAGGGAAAGTCATGTTCATCGAGACATCAAGGCACCGAAACACCGGGCTCTCTGGAGCCCGAGGGCTCCTCCTTACCATGGGCGCAGGACTGCTCGTCGCGTGTGGCGCCCCCATGGACTCCTCTCCGACCACCGACGCATCCCTCGTGGCCATCGGCACGTCGGAGCAGTCGCTGTATGTCGACTCGGACGAAGTCTGGGGGCGCCCCAACCTGACGGTGTGCTGGGACACGCCGGGCTTCGCCACCGAGAAGGAGTGGGTGCGCACCTCCATCCGCGACACCTGGGAGAAGGAGAGCAACCTGGTGTTCTCCGGTTGGGGCGCCTGCCCCAGCTCCGCGGACATCCGCATCACCATCAGCGACGAAGGGCCTCATACGGAGGGCCTGGGCACTGAAATCGAGGACGAGAACGAGGGCATGGTGCTCAACTTCACGTTCGCCAACTGGAGCCCTTCCTGTGCCTCCAGCGCCGCGCAGCGTGAGCACTGCATCCGCTCCATCGGCGTTCACGAGTTCGGCCACGCCCTGGGCTTCGCGCACGAGCACAACCGCGGAGACACACCGTCCACCTGCACCACTCCGTCCCAGGGCAGTGACGGGGACACCTACGTGGGCGCGTGGGACTTGATGTCGGTGATGAACTACTGCAGCCCGACCTGGAACAACGGCGGGCAGCTCAGCACCACTGACATCCAGGGCGTGCGGCAGTTCTACGGGCAGCCTCGCGGGGCCGACCAGCAGTTCCACGTGGCCAAGGTGGACTCCGACTTCCGCGCGGACATCCTCCAGACGTACCGGGGCTGGGGTTCTATTCCCATGTGCCGCTCGACGGGAAGTGGATGGTCGTGCACCAACCCTTCCGCGACCGTCTACAACTGGGGTTCTCCGGAGCAGCGGTACGTCACGGGTGACTTCAACGGCGACGGACGCACGGACCTGGTGCAGACCTATCGCTTCTGGGCCAGCTACCCGGTCTGTTACTCCACGGGCCTGGGGGCCTGGTCCTGCGCCAATCCCTATGCGGACATCTACAACTGGGGAACCGGGAGCCAGCGCTTCATCACCGGCGACTTCAGCGGTGATGGGAAGACGGATATCGCGCAGGCGTACCACGACTCGTCGATGCTGCCCGTGTGTCGCTCCACTGGCACCGGCTGGTCCTGCAACAACCCGGCGGCCACGCTCCGCACGACGGACTCTCCCGAGGTGCGCTACCTGTCGGGAGACTTCAATGGCGATGGACGGGATGACATCGCGCAGGCGTATCGCCGCTGGTTGACGCAGCCCGTGTGTCTGTCGACGGGCACGGCCTGGTCCTGCAGCAACCCCAGCGTAGCCATGTACGACGCGGGCAATGCCGAGCAGGACTTCCTCACCGGCGACTTCAACGGCGACGGGCGGGACGACATCCTCCAGTCCTATCGCGGATGGAATGCCATGCCGCTGTGCTACGGCCTGGCCTCGGCAACCTGGTCCTGCAACATCCCGTCGGGCACGTTCTACAACTCGGGCTCGCACGAGCAGCAGATGCTGACGGGCGACTTCAACGGGGACGGGCGCACGGACGTCATCCAGACCTACCGTGGCTGGGGAAGCATCCCCACGTGCTATTCCACGGGCTCGGGCTGGAGTTGCAGCAACTCGTCGGCAACCATCTACAACTCGGGGTCCTCCGAGCAGCGGTTCATGACGGCGGACGTCAACGGCGATGGGCGCACCGACGTCGTCCAGGTCCACCGCTCCTGGGCGCGCTACCCGGTGTGTCTGTCGACGGGCACTGGCTGGAATTGCGGCAACTGGCTGTCGACTGTCTACGACATCGGGACGTACTGAGCAGTCGATTCTCGCTACTACACGGGTCGCTGCCTCACGGAGTAGATCCACCCCTCCCCCGTGCTTGCCGACGTGGGAGGGGCGCCGGTGAAACCCGAGGCCCACGCCGACGCGGCAGACAGTGCGGCCAGCAGTGCATCGAGCGCATCTCCGTCCGCGTCAGAGACCATCGTGAGCAGGTCGCTGTCGGGGATGAGGAGGTCCGTGGATGCGCGGACGCGCCGGAGGATTTCTCGTCGGCGTTCCTCGAAGCCACGGCCCTTGTAGGTCTTGGGCAGGCCGAGCCACCGGACGACTTCGGCGGGAAGTACCTCCACCAGGGCCGGCCCGGGACTCGTGCTCCGGGGAGGAAAGGCGCCGCGACAGGAACCGAGTGCCCGCAGGCCCCAATAGGTCTGCTTGTACATGCGCAGGTTGGTGGGGGCGAACGGCGCGGAGCACTCCACCTCCGTGACGCGCTTCTTCTCTGGCCCGACGGCGGCCCTGAACGACTCCGCCGAGGTGAACATCTCGCCGATGGCCTGTCCCAGTTCTCGAGGGCCCGTGACGGGAAGACCCAATGCGACCAGTTGGCTGGCTTCGAGGCTGAAGCAGAAGTCGAGTCCCACCACGTCGGCGACCTGGGCCGCCAGCCACGGGCCCAGTCCCTCCGACACCGCCTTCGCGCCTCGTGAAGTGAAAGGCCGCTGGAGTTGGACGAGGTGCCCCTGGCCGCCCCTGAAGCTCAGGGTCGCGGCCCAGACCTTCCGGTGTGCCTGGGCCGCACCGCTCCAGTCCACGCCCACCGCTCGTCCTTCATGAGGCAGCAACATGCGGCAGGAGCTCAGTCGCGGCGTCACATGCCTCTCCTGGTTGATCTCGACCGAGCCTCGCAAACTTCACGGCTGCAGCATGGCGCTCGGGAGTCTATCGCAGGGGCCACATGGGCCCGCGTCCGCGCGGGACTCGTTCATCGGTCTCCGCCCGGTGTCACTGTGACTTCGCGACACTGGGAGGAGACCTCCCGCGCCGGGCCTGGCAGGGCCTGACGCAGGAGCGGCTCAGCAGTGGGTCACGCGGCCTGGCTGTAGCGGTCGCAGATGGCCAGATACTCGTCGCTCGACATCTGGACGGCGGCGACGCGCAGCTGCTTGGCCTTGGGCTTCTTCAGCGTGGTCTTCACGACCACCGACTTCCCGATGGGGATGCCCATGTACGACTGGTCGACGTAGGTGTTCTCCTTCATGTCGTCCCAGGCAATCAGCACGCCATCCGGGAAGAGGATGCCGTCCCGGCCGATGGTCAGCACGGGCGTGTCCAGACTTCCCAGCGGCTTGACACAGTTGAAGATCATCCAGATGGACGTCGCCGTGATGAAGCCGCAGAAGGCCATGACGCCCGTCTCGCCAATGGAGCGGTAGGTGAGCGCGCCGAAGAAGGCCGTGGACAGCGTCCAGATGACAGCGCCCACGATGAGCTTCGTGCGCGAGTAATAGAACGCGTGCGGCTGGTCCGACTTCGCCTTCGTCTTGGCAGAGCTATAGATTTCCATGAGGTGATGCCTGTTCGGGGTTGGGGGAAAAAGTCACTGCTCGAGACGGTCGGTCAGGTAGGCCAGGAGCACCGGGGCGTTGACGATCTTCTCCTCGTCGATCTTCCGGAACCTCCCGTGCGCCGTGATGATCAGCTCCCGGGTCGACACGCCCTGGTCGTGCCCGTCCTGGAAGCGGATGCTCTCGATGTCATCCCAGCGGATGAGCTGCTTCTTGTGCGTCAGTCCCTCGGAGCTGAGCGTCAGCGGGCCGAAGGCCACGGAATGCCCCGAGGCGACCTGGCGGCGCACCTTGTCCAGGAGCGCGGCGACGACACGGTCCGTCACCTCGGCCTCGAGTTCGTCCGAGTCGCTCCACAGGTTCAGCCGCAGCCGGTACTTGCCGCCGCGGTGGCGAAGCACGAGGCGGTCATGGTTGTGCTGGCGGACGATGCTGCCCACGTTCCCCCAGGCCAGCGTCGTGTCACCGGACGTGAGCCGCAGCGAGTCCACCGTCAGTGATTCAGGGGCGCGCAGCCAGACGAACAGGTCGCTGGCGCGCCACCCGATCACGTAGATGCCGCAGGGGATGCCCAGGATGAGGATGAAGAACCCGAAGTAGCTCCGCAGCAGGTCATGAACCATCGACAGCGGGAGCAGGTGGATGGACATGGGTGCGAGCACCGCCGCCATCACCACGTAGATGAGGATGAGGCCCACCACGAGCCAGTAAACGGCCGGCGTGGGGAAGACCAAGGTGTGTACGCGCTTCAGGGGACAGCTCCCAACGGGCCGGATGGGTTCACCGAGGGCCACAAGTCCCGGTGAATGAATGTTCGTTCACCCCTTTATAGACAATGACAGTCGCCTTTTCGACCACCAAACACTCGAGCGCCCGCAGACAGTCGGTGAAGTCACGCATTCCCTGGCAAGCCAAGGAAACCCAATCAATACAACACGCCAAACACTTCCAACCTCTCATGCACTGAGAGAACCCTGAGCAAGATTTCACGCGCTGTGTGTTTTCAATCCCGTCGTGTTTCACCTCGGTCAGCGCCACGGAAAGGGGGTGGGCACTCGTCGCTTTCGCAGAGCACAGGAATGGCGCTCGCCTGCCCACGCAGACAGTCCCACGCGCGCCACACGTGTCCGCATCGACAGGACGCGAAGCGAACGACAGCGCCCTTTGCGACGCGAACGAGCCCACCTCGTCCCATCAATGAAGCCGATGCCAGGTCGGCGGGAACTTCGAGCCGAAGCAGCAGTCGCGCCCATCACCATCAGGCAGTGACTTGATGAAGAGCTCCACGGGAAGGTGAACGTGCTCGCCCACGGGTTAGGAGGCGCGATTCTTTCTGAAGGCCACGCACCATCTCGCGCCACAAAGGGCGAGCGCCCCTGCGATGAGCGCGAGGTCCGGAACCAAGAGCATCGCCCTCACGAGGAACGACGAAGGGCCCAAGACCCGCGTGAGAGCGCGTCACCCCCCAACAGGACAAGGAGGAGTCGCGCACTCCCGCGACAGACATGAGCGGCGCCCGCGACTTCCGCGGACCACCTCGCGCTCCGGATCCGAAGCAGCACTCGCGCCCTCTCCCCGAACGACGGAACACTCGCTCCCTCTGCGCCAGGGACGGCCTCATCGCCTTCGCAGGCCCCACGACAACCCCGACCCCTGAAACGACAAAAGCCCCCGAGTCTTTCGACTCGGAGGCTTCTATCGGAGTGCCCAGGGCGGGATTCGAACCCGCACACCTTTCGGCGCCACCCCCTCAAGATGGTGTGTCTACCAGTTCCACCACCTGGGCGTTTCTGCGCGGACCATCTACAGGACCGCACCGGATCACGCAACGAGTTTCTAACCGCTGCGTGCTCCAGATTTATTCGACGGGCTCTTACGGAGCCGGAGTCGGCGCCGCCGGCTGAGCAGGAGCCGACTGGCCCTCCGCCGGAGCCGCCGGAGCCTCACCACGAGGCTGCTCGACCGCGCCAGGCGCCGACTGCTCGCCCGCCGGAGCCGCCGCGCCCGGAGTCGAAGCCGCCGGAGGAGGCGCGGCCACCGAGCCACCCGCCGCCACCGAGGAGCGAAGCCCCACGAAGGAGAGGCCGAGCGAAGTGAAGAAGAACATCGCGGCACAGACGCCCGTGAGCTTGCTCAGGAACGTCACGGCACCACGGCCACCAAAGGCGCTCGTGGCCGCGCCGCCGCCGAGGGCCGAGCCCATGCCAGCGTCCTTACCCGGCTGCAGCAGGATGACGAAGATCATGAACACGCAAACGAGGACGTGCACGATCGTGACGAAGGTCAGCATGAGAGATCTTTCGAACGTTCCGTGAAAAGGAGGCGCACCCTACACAAACTGCCGAATGGGTGACAACTTCTTCCGCCCGCCAGTGAGCCTACTCTAGGTGGCCGCCTTGATGATGGCCGCGAAATCGCCCGCCTTGAGGCTCGCCCCGCCGACGAGCGCCCCGTCAATATCCGGCTGCCCCAGCAATTCCGCGGCGTTGTCGGGCTTCACACTGCCGCCGTACTGGATCCGCACCCGCCCGGCCGTCTCCCCGTCGTACAGCCGACCGAGGAGCCCTCGGATCGCCGCGTGGACCTCCTGCGCCTGCGCCGACGTCGCATTGCGCCCCGTGCCGATGGCCCACACCGGCTCGTACGCCAACACGAAGGTCGCCACGTCCTTCGCCTCGAAGCCCGCCAGCCCGCCCCGGACCTGACGCTCCACGACGTCCAGTGTCTGGTTCGCCTCGCGCTCGGCCAGCGTCTCGCCCACGCAGAGGATGGGCTTCATGCCGGCCGCCAGGACAGCCCGGGCCTTCTTGTTCACCGTCTCGTCCGTCTCGCCGAACAGCTGCCGGCGCTCCGAGTGCCCCACGATGACGTAGGCGCACCCCAGCTCCGCCAGCATCGGCGCGGACACCTCACCGGTGAAGGCACCGGACGACTCCCAGTGGCAATTCTGCGCGGCCAGTTGCAGCGGCGCCCCTTCCAGGGCGACGTGCAGCGGCTGCAGCGCCAGGAACGTCGGCGCCACCACCACCTCCACCACATCTCCGACGGCGGCCACGGTCCCCCGCAGCTCGCGCACCAGTGCCAGCGCCTCCGGCACCGTCTTGTTCATCTTCCAGTTGCCGGCGACGATCTTCCGACGACGAGCCGAGACGGCCATGAATCGCTCCCCCAGAGGTGTGGTGGTGTTGCTTGGCGACGCGGAAGATTAACGCGTTTCCAGCGCCTTGATGCCCGGCAGCTCCTGACCTTCCAGGAACTCCAGTGATGCGCCTCCGCCAGTGGACACATGGCTGAGCTCCTTCGCCACGCCCATCTGCTCCACGGCCGCCGCGCTGTCGCCGCCGCCAATGACGGTGACGGCCTGCTTGTTGTTCGCCATGGCCGTGGCGACCGAGCGGGTGCCCTCGGCGAACTTCGCCACCTCGAACAGGCCCATGGGGCCGTTCCAGATGACGGTGCGCGCGTCGCGGATGTGCTGGGTGAAGATGGCGCGCGTCTTGGGGCCGATATCCAGGCCCATCATGTCCTGGGGCACCACGTTGTCCGGCGTCTCGAGCGCGATGCTCTTGTCCGTCAGCTCCGTGCCGACGATGTGGTCCACCGGCAGGACGATGGGCGTCTTGAGCCGGTGCGCCGCTTCCAGGAGGCGCGTGGCCAGCGACAGCTTGTCCCCCTCGACGCGGGACTTGCCGACCTCCACGCCCTGCGCCTTGAGGAAGGTATAGGCCATTGCGCCGCCGATGAGCAGCGCGTCCACCTTGGGCAGCAGGTTCTCGATGACCTTGATCTTATCGCTGACCTTGGAGCCCCCGAGGATGGCCACGAAGGGCTTCTCCGGGTTCTTCAGCACGCGGCCCAGGTACTCGATCTCCTTCTTCATCAGGAGGCCCGCGGCCTTCTCCTTCACGAAGGGCACCATGCCCGCCGTGGAGGCATGGGCGCGGTGCGCGGTGCCGAAGGCGTCGTTGATGTAGACGTCGGCCAGCGCCGCCAGCTCGCGGGCGAAGGTCTCATCGTTGGCCTCCTCTTCCTTGTGGAAGCGGAGGTTCTCCAGGACGACGACCTGGCCTTCCTTCAGGTCCTTCACCTGCTTCTTCACGCCGTCCCCGATGCAGTCATCCGTGAGGATGACCTCGTGCTTGGGGCCGAGCAGCTCGGCCAGTCGCGCGGCGACCGGCTCGAGCGACAGCTTGGGGTCCGGGCCCTTGGGACGGCCCAGGTGGGAGGCCAGCATGACCTTCCCGCCGAGCTCCAGCGCTCGCCGGATGGTGGGCAGCGCCTCTCGGATGCGGGTGTCGTCCGTCACGCGCCGCCCCTCCAGCGGGACGTTGAAGTCCACGCGAATGAAGGTGCGCTTGCCGGTGAGCTGCAGCTCGTCGATGTAGCGGATCATCTGGTCTCCCCTGGGCCCCTGACGGGGACTAGACGCCCTTGGACACGAGGAACTTCGCCGTGTCCACCATGCGGTTGGAGAAACCCCACTCGTTGTCGTACCAGGCCATGACCTTGACCATGTTGTCGCCCATCACGAAGCAGTTCGTGGAGTCGAAGATGGCCGAGTGCGGGTTGCCGTTGTAGTCCACTGACACCGTCAGCGCGTCGCTGAACTCCAGGATGCCCTTGAGCGGGCCGGCGGCGGCCTTGCGGAACGCCTCGATGATGGCCTCGGCCGTCACGTTCTTGGTGGTGTTCACCGTCAGGTCCACCAGCGACACGTTCGGGGTGGGCACGCGCACCGACATGCCGTGCATCTTGCCCTTGAGCTGCGGCAGCACCTCGCCAATGGCCTTCGCGGCGCCGGTGCTCGAGGGAATCATGGACAGCGCGGCGGCGCGGGCGCGACGCATGTCATCGTGGGTGAGGTCCAGGATGCGCTGGTCGTTGGTGTAGCTGTGGATGGTCGTCATCAAGCCCTTCTCGATGCCGAAGCCGTCCAGCAGCACCTTGGCGACGGGCGCCAGGCAGTTGGTGGTGCATGACGCGTTCGAGACGATGTGGTGCTTGGACGCGTCGTACTCGCCGTGGTTGATGCCGTAGGCGATGGTCAGGTCCGGGCCCTTGGCCGGCGCGGAGATGAGGACCTTCTTGGCGCCCGCCTTCAGGTGCTTCTCGGCGCCCTCGCGGCTGGTGAAGCGGCCGGTGCACTCCAGCACCACGTCCACGTTCATGCTCTTCCACGGCAGCACCGTGGGGTCCTTCTCCGCGGTGACGGTGATCTCCTTGCCGTCCACCACGATGCCCTTGTCCGTCGACTTCACCTCGCCCGGCCAGGTGCGGTGCACGGAGTCGTACTTGAACAGGTGCGCCAGCGCGGCGGGCTTGTCGAGGTCATTGATGGCGACGATCTCGAGGTCTTCCTTGCGGCTGAGGGCGGCGCGCAGGATGCAGCGACCGATGCGACCGAAGCCGTTGATGGCGATGCGGGTGGCCATGTTCGTGTCTCCTTGGGAGAGGTGGGCGCGGATGGGGCGCCCACGGGTCATCACGTCAGAAAATAAGGGCCGCCGACCGTAGGCACGCGGCCCCGCCGAGTCAACGCTTCACGTCGCTCGCGCGACGACGCGCGCGCCGAAGCTGAACAATCACCCCGAGCAACAGCCAGAGTCCGGTGCCCGTTCCCGCGCCCGCCCCACAGCCGCAGCCGGAGTCACCGAGCGGATAGAACTGCGGCAGCGCGTCCAGGACGATGGGGGCCGGAGGCTCGGGCGGCTCCGGAGGATGCGGGTCCACCCCGCGCGGCGCCACGCATCCGCTCAGGAGGCCTGGGCCCGAATCGCCGGAGTCCCCGACGGGCGGAGTGGCCGGCGCGGGGAAGCCCGCGCGCACCAGGAACGCGGACAAGAGCCGCGCCCGGGCCGCCCGGTCCACCACCGACTCGAAGGGAACACCCAGCAGGAGCACCTGTCCCCCCGGCATGGAGAACACGCCAGCCGACAGGTTCGTCCCCGCGTACCGCAGCACCGCCGAGCCCCCCGACGCCGGGGTGAGCACGTCCGTCACTCCCACCGGGTAGGCCCCTCGGGTGCCGTCGTCCAGCGTCAGTCCGGTCAGCTCGGAGAGGAAGTCCCCCGGCACGCCCTCCACGCTCAAGGGCGGAGTGCCCGTGCCAGGCGAGGCCCGGAGGATGTCCGCGAGGAACGCCTTGTCATCCGCGTCCCCCACCGACAGCGCGGAGGTCAACTGACCACCGGACAACAACAGGTGACCGCCCCCCGTCACGAAGGCGCGCAGCGCGTCCTGCTCCGCGCGCGTCGGACGGGCCCCCGCCTCGCCACCCCGGCCGGTGAACCAATCCACCACGCGGTACCCCGCTCCCACGGACACCAGCCCCGCCGCCACCGCTCCGCTCGTCGCGCTGTCGAAGGCGAGCCCGGACTGGCTCATCGCATCGCCATGGCGACGCACGTACGTGCCGTCGTTCATCGCCTCCAGCAGCACCCGCAGCGGAGCCTGGAGGTCATAGACATCCAGCGCCTCGCCACAGGCCAGCGCCGAGTCCAGCCGCTCGAACGCGTTGACGACCAGCGCTGGCGGCGCCTCGCCCGCGCGAACCCCGACGATGGCGGAGGGGAAGCCCTCGCCGCCCGCGCTCACCGCCGCGACTCGGAAATAACGCACGGTGCCCGCCGCGAGGGGCAGGCTGAAGGTCGTCTGCGTCACCTCGGTCCCCTCGTCCCAGCCCTGACCATCCGCGCTCTGATAGATGCGGTACGCGGTGGGCGCGTCATGGCCCTCCTCGTCCGGGTTCGCCGCGGGTATGGCCCAGCGGACCTCCACCGTGCCCGCCGAGGCGTTGCGCGCCACCACCGCACCCGGCGCCTCCGGAGGAAGCTGGATGGCCACGCCGTCGCGGGTGGCGAAGTACTTGATGAGCCCCTGGAGGATGGCGCGCGCGGCGACACGTCGGAAGGCCGGCTCCTTGAGGCGGTTCGAGTCGGCGACGGCGTCGTGGTAGGCGATCTCCAGCAGCACGGACGGCATCTCCGAATTGTGCGTGGG
Organism: Myxococcus sp. CA039A; assembly: GCF_013336645.1. Lineage (NCBI taxonomy): Bacteria > Pseudomonadati > Myxococcota > Myxococcia > Myxococcales > Myxococcaceae > Myxococcus > Myxococcus sp. CA039A. The sequence continues at coordinate 52,295 of NZ_JABUMQ010000022.1, forward strand.
GTTCACCTCGCCCAGGTTCGCGGAGCGCAGGTTGCGCACGCGCCAGTTGGCATCCACCTCTCGACGGACGTCCCGTCCCAGTTCGTCCAGCAGCGCTCGCGCCAGCACGTCACTGCCAGGCACGCCCGTGAAGTTCAGCGTGCCGTCCACCGGGTTCGGCCCGTACACGTAGGCCTCGGTGCCGATGACGTTTCCCGTCGTCGAGGCGTTGGTGTGCCAGGCCACGTAGACCGCATCCTCGCCCTCCTCGTGCAGCCACGCCGCGAAGCGCGCGCGTGCCGTCACGTCCGCGTTGCGCTCGTTGGCCAGGGCGTTGGCCCCGGTGGGCGCGTACACGGATGCCGGGGCACCACTGAACTGCACGTGGTAGCGCGCGGCCTCCTCGTAGCGGGGGCGCGGCAGCGCGGCCATCTGCGCATCGCCGATGACGCCACTGCCGCCGCCGAAGCGCACGGCGTCCAGCGACACCGTGCTCCCCTCCTCCGCGTCGTTCATCAGCACCACCGAGGCCGCCTCCGGCCCCGCGCCCGACTTGAAGAAGAAGCGACCCAGCAGCACCCACGTCCCGCCATGGCGACGCTGGTTGACGCGGAAGTGGCTCTCCCCTCCCGAGTGGCGCACCACATAGTGTGCATTCGTCGTCCGAGCGGGGTCCGCCCCATAGGAGACATAGACGTTGTAGTGGCCATCCGCCGGCACCACCGGCGCCCAGGTGGCCGACGCCGTGGGAGTGGTCGCGGTGGTGAGCACGCGCGTGGCCCCCAGCGTGAACGGCTCCACCGCGTTGCCCATGGGCGTCGGGGGCGTGCCCCAGCCCTTCTGCGCGGTGGTCTGGAACAGGCCGGCGTCCCCCTCCTGCGAGTAGCCCACACCCCCTTCGTCGACGATGACCATGCGCGGGTTGAGGTCCGACTCGCGCACCGGTACCACCGTGGCGCCAGCGCCCATCAACATGGGCAGCAGGTACTGGTTCACGACCTCCGCGGAGATGAGGTCCTCCACCACCGCCCATGTGTTGGGCCGCTGCGTGGCCCAGCGCCCCAGGGGAGCGGCCCGGTAGAAGCCGTGGCCCGGGCTCAGATAGATGACCTTCCCGGACAGCGCTCCGGCCCGCGTCCGGGTCTGCGGTACGCCCGCGAGCGACGCACGCACCGTCCCATCGCGAGCTTCCCGCCTCACGACGGGCGCCTCGGTGGCGCTCAGCTTGCGCGTCTCATGCGCGCGGGGCGAGGGCGCCGGGAGGTACACCACACCGGGAGGCTCCAGCCCACAGGCGTTCACTTCTTCTTCTTGAACAGGGGCAGGGGCCTGGGCCCCCGCGAGTGACGACGTCAACAGGAAGGCCAGCAGCACGCCACCTGGACGCGCCCGGAAGAAGTTGGTGCTCATGGCGAGTGACCTTACCTATTCACATCTCCACGGCAATCGAACCCGTGAGTGCTAGCCTGCCCGCCCCTTCAGCTTCCGATGACCGTACCTGCCCGGCCACCTCCCCACTTCCCTCCTCGTCGCGGCTCGGGGCTCTTCGCCTCGTTCGGCCACGCATGGGCGGGCCTCATCCACACCGTCGTCCACCAGCGCAACATGCGCGTGCACCTCACCTCCGCCATGCTGGTGGGACTGGTGGGCAGCGGCATCGCCCTGGGGCTCGCGGAGAAGGTGACGCTCATCTTCTGCGTGCTGCTCATCTTCTTCGCGGAGATCCTCAACAGCGCGCTGGAGCACCTGGTCGACCTGGCCGTGCAGCAGTTCGACGAGAAGGCCCGGCTCACCAAGGACGCCGCCGCCGCAGGCGTGCTGGTGCTCGCGCTGGGCACGGTGGTCATCTTCGCCGCCATCCTCGTGCACAACTGGGAGACGGTGCGCACCAGCACGGACGCCATCATCCGACAGGTGGCGTTCGGCATCCCCCTGACGGCCTGTGTCCTCGTGCTCGTGCTCCCCCAGCGCCGCCCGCTCTGGGTGGATCTGCTCGCCTTCCTCGGCGGCGGTGTGCTGCTGGGCATCCTGGCGACACGCTCGGCCAGCATGGTCTTCAGCGCGATGACGGCGGGGCTGCTCTTCGTCGCCGGCTCAGCGGCCTACACCCGCCGACGCGAAGCGCGCTCCACGGGGCAGCCACCGGGCGATTCGCCCATCAGCGGACATAAAAAAACCGGCTGACGCCGGTCCACCTGCCACCTCGTGGGCGGGAGCCCCGAAAACCAGTCCGGAGCCCGCTCACCCGCCGAGGGTCTATTCGGTGAAGTCTCGCACCATCAGGCGCGCTGGCGCCACTCGGAGCCCTGCTCCTGGGCCGGCACCGCGACTTCCTTGTCGCCTTCCTTCAGGTCCGACGTCACCAGATCAAGCAGCTCCGTGGCGATGCCGATGACCTGGTGCGGGGTGTACCCGCTCGCGCGCAGCTGGTTGAAGAAGGTGCGCGCCAGGATCCGGGTGCCCTTTTGATCGGTGCTCACAGTGAATGCCTCCAAATGGGGCGGCGAAATGAGGGGGGCCGCCGTGTAATCACGCGAGCCCTGTTCTTCAACCCCCGTGCCAGTCGTTCTCTTCCGGAATGATTCCGTAATAATTCCAATGACTTGGATGAAAATATGGCCCGGCATGGCCCCGCCAGGGGTGCGAAGGAGCCTACGCACCCTGGGGAACCCCCGAGGGAAGTGGATGGCGGGGTGCATCACGGGATACGCACCCGGATGAGGGCTCGGGCCCCCCGTGGTTTCAAGTGCTTGCAATCTTTCACCGGGGTGAAGCAGATACGCGCCCCCACCAGGAGCGAACGGCAATGGCGTATCGGGTGAACAACATCGGGCTGTGGCTGGACGAGCCGGAGGAGCTGCTCGGTCAGCGGGCCGCGGAGAAGCTGGGCGTCACCCGCTCCGATCTGGCCTCCGTGCGGGTGGTGCGTTCAGTGCTGGACGCTCGCAAGAAGGGCAGCCCCCGCTACATCTACACCCTGGAAGTGGAGATGGCCCCCGGCCGCAAGCCGGCGCACATTCCGCCGGACGTGGGCGAAGCCCCTCCGCCGCCGGAAGTCCTTCCCCCGGTGAAGCCGCCCGAGCAGTGGCCCATCATCATCGGCACCGGCCCCGCCGGGCTGTTCTGCGCCCTGGGCCTCTTGGAGCGCGGCGTTCGCAGCATCCTGCTGGAGCGCGGCCGTGAAGTCGTCGCGCGCCGCAAGGACGTGGCGAAGCTGATGCGCGACGGCACGTTGGACCCCGAGAGCAACATGAACTTCGGGGAAGGCGGCGCGGGCGCGTACACGGACGGCAAGCTGTCCACGCGCATCAACCACCCCATGGTGCGCAAGGTCATCGAGGCCTTCGCCCGCTACGGCGCGCCGGACCACATCCTCATCGAAGGCAAGCCGCACATCGGCTCGGACCTCCTGCCGGGCGCGGTGGCGAAGCTGCGCGAGGAGCTCATCGCCGGCGGCTGCCAGGTGCACTTCGAGCAGCGCGTGGACGACATCCTCTACCGCGACGGGCACGTGGCCGGCGTGAAGCTGGCCGACGGGCGCACGCTGGAGAGCAATCGCGTCATCCTCGCGCCCGGCAACTCCGCGCGGGAATTGTACGAGCGCTTCGCCGCCGACGGCCGCGTCCTCGTGGAGGCCAAGCCCTTCGCGCTGGGCTTCCGCGCCGAGCATCCGCAGGCGCTCATCAACGGCATCCAGTACGGCAGCGCCGCGAAGAATCCGAAGCTGCCCCCCGCCGACTACAAGCTGGCGGAGAACCTGGACGTGGATGGCGAGGTGCGGGGCGTCTATTCGTTCTGCATGTGCCCGGGTGGAATCGTGGTGCCCACACCCACCCAGGACGGGCTCCAGTGCACCAATGGCATGAGCAACTCGCGCCGCAACGCGCGCTACGCCAACGCCGGCATCGTCGTCTCCGTCTCCGTGGCGGACTTCGAGCGCGAGGGCTTCCGCGGCCCGCTGGCGGGCCTGGAGTTCCAACGGCACTGGGAAGAGAAGGCCTATGAGTTGGGTGGCGGACGCTTCTTCGCGCCGGCGCAGACGATTCCGGACTACCTGGCCGGCCGCGTGAAGAAGGACCCGGGAGGCACCAGCTACCGTCCGGGGCTGGCGCACGTGGACCTCAACCGCCTGTTCCCGGAGCGGCTCACCACCTCGCTCAAGCAGGCGTTGAAGACGTTCGACCGGAAGATGCGCGGCTTCATCAGCGAGGAGGGCAAGCTGATTGGAATCGAGAGCCGCACCTCGTCGCCGGTGCGAGTCACGAGGAACGAACTTCTTCAGTCGGTGTCCATGAAGGGACTGTATCCGGCGGGCGAGGGCTGCGGTTACGCGGGCGGCATCGTCTCGTCGGCCATTGATGGTCTGCGCATCGCGGAGCAGATTGCCACCGAGCTGGCGTGAGGCGAGGTCGTGCCTCACGGAAGGAGAGCTGCCATGCGTTACATCGTGCGCACTCCGGACGGAGAGCTGACCTATCCCAGCCTGGGTGACGTGGAGCGCGCCTACACCCAGGGACTGGTGGACCCGGACGACGAGGTGCGGGAGGAGAGCTCCAGCCTGTGGCGCAAGGCGGGCAGCCTGCCCGTGCTCGCCCAGGCACGCCGTCCGTCGTCGGGGCTGGCCGCTCGGGGACAGTGGCTGCCCGTGGCGGGCGCGGTGCTCGTGGGCGCGTTGGCCCTGGCGCTGGTGCTGCGCGACTCCTGGCACCTGCGAATCCTGGGCATCATCCTGGCGCTCGTCGTCAGCTCCATGCTCACCCGGGTGACGTTCAAGGCGTTCAAGCGGCCTCCACCCCAGCCGTGAGCATCAGAGGCCCGGTCCCCTCGGCCGAGGCGCTCCAAACGGCATCCCCCCGGCTTCGCGGCTCGCCCCCTCCCCTGCCCTCCAGCGCGAGGGCCAGGCGTCCGCCGACATCGGCAAGCGCACGGCCCATGTTGTCCGCTGGAAGCAGTCCACGGGCGTCCGGTCCCGTGGCACCACGCGAGAGGGAGGACGCACCTTGCTCAGCACCTATCTGTCCCGGGATGCCGCCCGCCGCCTGAAACACGGCGCCCCCTGGCTGCGCCGGGAGGACATCGTCTCCATGGAGGGAACGCCCCAACCCGGGGAGCCCGTGCAGCTCCGGGACGAGGACGGCGCGGTGCTGGGCCTGGGTGACGTGGACCTGGAGGCCTCGCGCGCCGTGCGCCGCCTGGGCATGCCGGACGAGGCCGTGGAGGGCCTGATTCCCCGCCACCTCCGCCACGCCTTCGAGCGCCGGGGCCGGCTGGTGGATGACCCGCGCTTCTGCCGGGTGGTCAACGATGACGGGGACGGCCTTCCCGGCCTCATCGTGGACCGGTACGACACGCACTTCGTCGTGCAGACCCTCACCCGCTCCATGGACGCGCGGCACCAGGAAATCACCCGCGCGCTGGTGGAGGTGACGGGCGCGGCCTCGGTGCTCCTGCGCAATGACTCCGGGCGCCGTCAGGTCCTGGGCCTGCCCACGCAGCGGCCCCACGTCCTCTACGGCACCCCGCCCCGCTGGTGCCGGCTCTTGGAGCTGGGCGCCCGGTTCACCGTGGACCTCACCTACGGCCAGGGCACGGGCTACGCGTATGACCAGCGCGAGCTGCGGCGCGTCGTCGGGCGCATGGCCTGGGACGGCCGCGTGCTGGACGCCAGTTGCAACGTGGGCGGCCTCTTCGTCCACGCGGGACTGCATGGCGCCCGACACATCCTCGCCTTCGACGCGGACGCGGATGCCGGAGACCTGGCCCGGGAGAACGCGGAGGCCAACGGGCTGTTCGGCCGGGTGATGGTGGAGAAGGGCACTGCCCTCCAGGCCCTGCGCGCGGTGCGAGAGACCTTCGACCTGGTGTTGCTGGACACGCCCTGGGTGGGCTCCGAGGAGGAGTTCGTGGAGCAGATCCGGTACGCCCTGCGGCGCACCCGCCATGGGGGCCGCTTGCTCGTGGTCGGCTACCACCCACCACTGGCCCTGGGCGGCTTCGACGAGCTGGTGGCCACCGCCTGCGAGGCGGAGGCGCGCATCGCCACCCGGCTGTCCCGTCCTGGACTCCCTCCGGACCACCCCACACTGGTGGGCTCCCCTGGCGCGGAGTACCTCGACGCGGTGGCGCTTGAGGTCACCTGACGCGAGTCCCCCGCGCCGCCTTCCGGGGTGCTAGTGTCCGCGCCCGCGATGACCAACGAAAACGTCCCCGATACCGCGACCCCCACCCCGGCAGGTTCCGTCGAGACCGTCCGCAAGGTGTACGCGGTCGACCTGCGTGAGAAGGACCGCGTCAACACTGTCTTCCGCGTCACCAAGAAGGAGAAGGTGACGGCCCGAAGTGGCAAGGTGTTCCTCGCCATGACGCTCGTCGACAAGAGCGGCGAGGTCGACGCGCGCGTCTTCGACAAGGTGGACGCGCTCGAGCCCGCCTTCCAGTCGGGCGACTTCGTGCTCGTCCAGGGCAACGTCATCCAGTTCCACGGCCGCACCCAGATTGTCGTGGAGGCCGTGGAGCGCCTGGATCCCGAGCCCCTGGACC
>NZ_JABUMQ010000230.1:0-18390 GCF_013336645.1 Myxococcus sp. CA039A
GTCCCCCAGAGCCCCGGCGCCGCGGTGGGTCGAGCCCTGGGCGCCGCCCTCGTCCTCAACGTCGGCGCGCTCATCCCCCCCTTCCTCGCCTCCACCGTCTTCGCCTGGCTGCGCACCTCGTGCGACCCCTTCGAGCTGGTGGGTTTCTATCCCATGCTCACCCTCCCCTCGGCCGTGCTGGCCTCGGCGTCGGGAGTCCTCTGCGGCTTCAAGGCCCGGCGGCCCTCCCGGGGGGTGGCACTGCACGTGCTGCTCGTCCTGCTGTCGCTCGTCCCCACCGTGTGGCCCATCGTCGCCGGTCCCCAGGTCTTCGCCTTCAACCACTTCCTGGGACACCTGCCCGGCCCCCTCTACGACGAGGCCCTGGTGATGACGCCCGCGCTGGGCTGGTTCCGCCTGGAGACCCTGCTGTGGGCCTGGGTCCTGGCGGGGCTCGCCGCCGCGATGCTGGACCTCGGCGCCGGCACCCTGCGCCGCGCGAGCGTGCGCCCCTGGAGCCTGGTGGCGCTCGCGCTCCCCATGTCCGCCATCCTCTTCCTGGAGGTGAAGGGCCCCCAGCTGCGCACGCGGATGACGGACGCCTACCTCGCGGACACCCTGGGCGGCGTGCGCGACACGGAGCACTTCCGCCTCCACTACCCCCGGGGCAAGTCGCGCGAGGACGTGGACCGCCTCGCCCGTGACATGGAGTTCCGGTGGATGCAGGTGCAGCGCTTCCTCGGAGTGGCCCCCACCGAGCGCATCCGCGTGTGGCTCTATCGCAACGAAGAGGAGAAGCAGCGCCTGGTGGGCGCCGGCCGCACCCAGTACGCCAAGCCCTGGCGGTACGAGCTGCACATCCAGGACAAGCCCTTCCCCCACTCCACCCTGCACCACGAATTGGCGCACGTCATGGCCGCCCCCGCCGGCAGCGGCCCGTTCCGAGTCACCACGCGCCTGGGACTCTGGCCCCTCATGGGCGTCATCGAAGGGTTCGCCGTCGCCGCCGACGGCCCCGCCCAGGGCGACCTCACCCTGCACCAGTGGGCCGCGGGCATGCGCCGCCAGAAGCTGGCCCCGGACATGCGCAAGCTGATGGGGCCGCAGGGCTTCTACCAATCCGCTCCCGCTCGCGCGTACACCGTGGCCGGCTCCTTCCTGCTCTACCTCGCGGAGACCTACGGCGCGGACAAGCTGCGCGCGCTCTACGCCCACGCGGACTTCGACGACGCCTACGGGCGTCCGCTGGACGAGCTGGTCTCCGAGTGGGAACGCCACGTGGACGCCCTGCCCCTCGACGACACGGCCATCGCCCGCGCCTTCGCGCGCTTTCGCGCCGGCAGCCTGTTCAGCCGCGCCTGCGCCCGCGAAGTCGCCCGACTCACCGAGTCCGCGCGCGCCTCGCTGGTGGGAGACCCCGCGGATGCGCTGGAGCGCTACACCCGCGCCGCCTCGCTCCAGCCGGAGGAGCCCTCGTTCCGCCTGGGCGAAGCCGCCGCGCTGTCCGCGCTGGAGCGCTACGACGAGGCCACCTCCGTGCTCTCCACGCTCGCCCATCAGGTCAAGGCCCAGGCCGTCACCGCGGCCGAGGTCGCCATGGCCCGCGCGGACGTGGAGGCCCGACGCCAGCAGCCCGAGCAGGCGCGCCGCTACCTGGACGAGGTCCTCTCCCTGGACGCCACGCCCGAGCTGACGCGCACCGCCCAGGTGAAGCTCGCGGCGCTGGACTCCACCGCGCGACGCGAGGCCATCGACGCGTACTTCCAGTCGACGCGCGAGGAGCTGCGCCTGCTGATGCTGACGCGCGCCCTCCAGGCCGTGCCCCAGGACGCGTACCTCAACTACCTTTTGGGCCGCCGACTCCAGCAGGTGGGCTCGCCCATCCTCGCCGGCGAATACCTCCAACGTGCGCTGGCGGACGGTTCGCTGCCGGAGGCCCTCCGCCGGGAGGCCCTGCGCGTGAAGGTGGAGGCCGCCTACCTCGCCGGGGACTGCGGCGCGGTGCGCCACGAGGTCGGGGTCCTTCCAGACTTCGGAACGGCCTTCAAGGCCACCGCCCAGGAGTGGCGGGAGCGGTGTGATTTCGAGGAGAAGACCTTCCAGGGGCCCCTGGTGCCACGACAGGCTTTCCGCTAGCCGCGCTTTCCGCTAGGCAGGCAGCCCACACAGCGGCGACGAGCCAGCCCATCAGGAGGGAAGCGATGCGGTTCGAGACGAGGCAGCGAATCCAGGGGACGGTGGACGAGGTGGAGCGCGCGCTCCTCGACGAGCGGTACTTCGAGTTCCTCCTCAAGTACCACGGCGTCTTGCTGGAGCTGGCGCCGATTGAAGTGAAGACCGAGGGCGACCTGGTGAAGCGCAAGGTGCGCTACCGCCCCAAGCCGGTCATCGAGAGCATCGGCCCCAAGCGCGTGCCGCCCGAGTGGTTCGCCTTCATCGAGACGTCCACCTACGACAAGCGCCGCAAGGAGCTCACGTTCACCAACACGCCCACGTCGGGCACCATCTCCAAGATGCTGGTGAACACCGGCACCATGCGCTTCCGTGACCTGGGCGCCGGGCAGACGGAGCGGTCGATGGACGGCGAAATCTCCCTCAAGCTGCCCTTCCTGATGAAGCCGCTGGCGCTCATCGGCGAGAAAATCATCCAGGGCGAGGGCCTCAAGATTCTCGACAACGAGATTCCGGTGCTCAACCGGTTCATCTCCGAGGTCATCCGCAAGGGCTGAGGCACGCGGAGTGCAGGTGGGGCCGGGGGAATGGGTTGACTTCTCATCCATTGTCTTCGTAAGGCCCCGCCATGCTCATCCGCTTCCTCGCTCTCTGCGCCCTGACCCTCCTGGCCGCCTGCGCTCCGAAGCGCATCCCCGGCACCGAAATCGACGACACCTCCGACACGCGGGCCATTTTGTCAGTGATGGAGCAGTACCGGTCTGCCATTGAGGCACGCGACGCGAAGGGCATCCAGGCCCTGGTGTCCAAGGACTTCCGTGAGGATGGCGGCACGCCGGGGGACCCCGAGGATGACCTGAACACGGCCAACCTCGTGCCCTACCTGGAGACGCTCTTCCCGCAGCTCCAGTCGCCCAAGGTGGAGCTCGACGTGCGCCGGGTGCAGGTGGGCAAGGACATGGCCACCGCCATCTATTACTGGAAGGTGAGCTGGCGCATGCCCAGCCTCACCCCCCGCCCCCAGAAGGAGGCGGAGTTGGAGCAGATGGTGTTCCGGCTCGAGGATGGCCGCTGGAAGATCCTCTCCGGCATCTGAAGCCGCGTCGACTCCGGGGCGCGTCATGGCGCCCCGGTAGCTCACAAGCCCAGGAGCGTCGCGTAGCCCGAAGGCCCCATGGCCGACAGCGCGCGCGCCCGGGCGAGATAGGTGCGGTAGTCCTTGCGCACCAGCTTGTCCGCCGGCAGCGGGGACAGGTGGTAGTCGCGGATGCGGCTGGCCGTGAAGCGCACCGCCCCGAAGAGCGCGTGGCCGAAGAGGTTGGCCCGCTCCACGGGAGACAGCGGCCGGATGTCCTGGTAACCGCGCACCAGCGCCTCGCACAGCTCCGGCAGATACCCGCCGCCATCGAAACACCAGGCGTTCAGGGTGATGACCAGATCCAACCCGTACGCCTCGCGGCAGGCCATCTCGAAGTCGAAGAAGGCGCCCACGCTGCCGCCCAGCCACTTCACGTTGTCGGTGAAGAGGTCCGCATGGATGACGCCGAGCGGCTCCAGGCCCAGGCGTTGCGACTCGGCCGTGTCGAGCAGGCGCTCCAGTTCCCCGGCGATGGTGGCCAGCGTCGCATCCGGGTGACGCGACAGCTCCGCCAGCCATCCGCGCACGACGTCCGGTGAGTACGGGTTGGTGCGCGAGCCGCTGAAGGACTGCGTGTCGCGGTGCAGCTTGCCCAGCTCCGTGCCCAGCCGCTCCAGGTGCTCGGAGGTGAGGTTCGGATGGCGCAGCTCCTCGCCCGGCAGCCAGCGGAAGACGCTGACGCGCCCGCCCTCGAGTTCGACGAACGTCGCTCCGTCGCGCGTGGTGAGCTGCACGGGCGAGGGGAAATGGTACGCGGCCAGGTGGGCGAGCAGCGCGGACTCGAAGCGCAGGTCATCCGACGAGCGCACCGTCGTGTGGCGAACGAAGTAGCGGCCGGTGTCCGTCTCCAGCCGGTGGTTGGTGTTGATGGAGCCCTGGGGAATGGGCGTCACGCTCCGCACACTCCCCAGTCCGAAAATGTCGGCGACGCGAGTGAAGACCTCGGGGGACAGCGCCGTGTGAACCGCCATTGCTCACTCCTCCCATGCTCGGGGCCCGCTCCATTGACACCTGGGAGGGGCGTACCTAATAGCATCCAACTCCAGCGCGGGGAGACAGGTCCATGGGCACCGAGGTTCAGGGCGACTGGAAGCGGCGCGAGAGCTGGAAGAGCGCGCTGGTGCAGGTGGCCGTGGTGGCCGTGGTGCTCGCGGGCGCCGTCACCTACTTCGTCCACCGGGGCGCGGTGCGAAAGGAGACAGAGGAGCGCATGCGCGCGGCCCGCTCGGCGGCCCTCCGGGGCAATCCCGCGGACCTGACCCGCGCCATGGCGGAGCTGGAGACGCTCTTCCAGGTGGACGCCGAGGCCCGCGACGGCCAGGCCCTGGCCGCCGACATCCAGACGGTGCTGTGGCTGGAGCACCACCAGCCCGGTGCCGATGCCAAGGCGCGCGAGTACCTGTCCCGCGCCGAAGCGCTCGACTCCCGCTCCGGCGAGCGCTACAGCGCGCGCGCCCTGCATCTGCTCGCGGAGGGCAAGACGGCCGAGGCGGAGAAGTACCTCGCGGACCTCCAGGCCCAGGGCGCCAACAGCCCGCGACTCACGCTGGCCCTGGCCCTGACGCTCCAGGCGAAGGGAGACCTGCCCGGCGCGCGTCAGGCGTTCGCCCGCGCCGCCGAGGGGGCCTACCGGGACACGCGCTTCACCACCGCGTACGCGGAGGCCCTGCTCGACGAAGGCCAGCACGCCCAGGCGGTGGAGGTCTTCGAGAAGACCACCAGCGTCAACCCGGACCACCTCATGGCGCGGCTGGGCGCGGGGCTCGCGTATGCGTACCAGGGCAAGAAGCTGGAGGAGGCGCAGCGCGCGCTCGCCACGGCCTCCGAGAAAGAGGCGGAGCTGACGCCCTCGCTGCGCTCCCGCATGGGGGCCCTGAAGGCGGAGCTGGCGCTGACGCGGGGCGCGACGGACGAGGCGCTCCAGGAAGCGGACGCCGCGCTGAAGACGGTGCCGGATGACGTCTACGCCCTCTTCGCCCGGGCCCGGGCCCTGTCGGCGCGGAAGGGCCCGGAGGCGCGCGCCGCCTTCGATGCCGCGGTGGCGAAACGGCGCACCGCGCCCCTGCTCTACCTGGATGGCGCGCGCAGCCTCCAGGCGTCAGGCGACAACACCGGAGCGCTGGCGCTGCTGGACGCATACGAGGGCACCTTCGGCGCCATCCAGGTGGCCACCGCCGACGGCAAGAAGGTCAGCCTCCTGGAGCAGGACGGCCGCTACTGGCTCGCCCGGGGCGGGCTGCTGGAGGCCGCGGGCCAACAGGACGACGCGCTCACCGCCTATGACAAGGCCATCGCCGCGAAGGGCGTCGGGCTGGCGCGGGCCCAGTACGCCAAGGGCGCGCTGCTGGTGCTCCGCAAGGACTACGAGGGTGCGAAGGCCCTGCTGGCCACCGTGGCCCCGGACACGGGCGCGGGCACGCTGCCGGAGGCATATACCGCCATGGGCGACCTGCTCTTCGCGCAGAGCGCGTACGCGGCGGGCTGCCAGCACTACTACTTTGGCCTCGTGCGTGCCCGCTCACAGGGGACGTCGCGCGACGAGCTGGCCGCGCGCATCGACTCCGTGAAGAAGGGCCTGGAGTCCGCGGGCCAGGGCCCCATGGCCAAGGCGTGGATGAACGAGACGGGCGCCCTGCTCCAGTGAGGCCGAGCGCCCGCGCGTCTACAGCAACTCCGAGGCCTCCAGCGGACGGTACTTGGCGCGGACGATGCGCCACTCACCGTCGGTCTCCTTCTCGAACGTCCCCTCGATGAGGTAGGCGTTGAGCACGCTGTCCGCCGCCAGGTCCTTCAGGTTCTCCGCCTGGGAGCGACCGAAGATGAAGCGGGCCTGGAAGTCGCCCTGCGTGGGAGACACTTCGTGCACCTCCAGGTTCGTCGTGAAGATGCGGACCCACTGGCCGCGCAGCACCTGGCCCGTCAGCACGCCCCGGACCTGCCGGTTGTCCCAGCCACCGTCCGTCTTGAAGCGCTCGGACACGCCCTCCATCACCCCGGAGATGTCCTTCTGCTCCGCGGCGCGCGTCATGGTGATGACCTGCCGGGTGATGGCCTCCGGGACACCTGGCTCCCGACGCGGCCAGAAGTAGAGCACCGCACCGGCCGCCATGAGGGCCAGCGCCACCCCCATCACCTTCGAGCGCGACAACATCACCATTCGCTCCTCACGCCGCCTCGGGCTCGAGCACCAGCTCGTCCGCGTCGATGATTTCCAGGGGCCGCAGCGCCTCGCCAATCTGCTTCAGGCGGCGGTCCGACAGCTGCTCCAGGTACGTGCGGATGTGCGGGAAGACTCGAACCAGTTCGTGGAACGCGTTGCGCTCCAGGAAGGCCGCCGCCGTCTTGCGCGTGGCCGCCACGGTGGCCGACGCACGCAGACCCGTCAGCAGGGAGATTTCCCCCGCCACGTCGCCCTCGCGCAGCACGCCCAGCGTCACGGTGCCGCCCGCCGGGTCCTCCTTCTGCACCACCAGCTCTCCGGCCAGCACCAGGAACAGCCCTGGCGAGTGCTCACCCTCCACCAGCACCTTCTCGTGCCCCTGGAGCGCGCGGAAGGCGAAGCGCTGCAGCATGGCTCCGCGCTCCGACTCCGGCAGCGTCTGGAACATGGGCGAAGTCGCCATCAGGTTTCGCGCCATGCGCTGCTGCGCGAAGTCCGCCAGCACCTGCGGCACGGCCGGGTGATTCTTGGCCACGGCGTTGAGGTGCTCGCGGCGAATCTCGAAGACCTCCGTGTCCGACACCGCGGACACCGTCGCGGTGGGAGGCGCGCCCGTCAACAGGGCAATCTCGCCGAAGATGGAGCCACCGCCGAGGAAGCCCAGTGTCTTCGCCTCGCCGTCCATCTGCCGCGTCACCTCCGCCTTGCCCGCGACGAGCACGTAGAGGTGGTCGGCCGGCTCGCCCTCTCGGCTCACCACTTCCTCCGGCCTCACCCGACGCCACGCCATGCGGCCCACCAGGTCGATGAAGGCCTCCCGGTCCAGCTCCGCGAACAGCGGCAGCGGAGGCCGGCTGTTGGGGTCCGCGGAGCCACCCGGGTCCGGCGCGGCCAGTACTTCAATGGCGCGGTTGGAGAGTTCCTCGCCCACCAGGCCCATCAGGTCCGTCTCCACCTTGCCGTCGTACAGCGTCTCCGGAGGCAGCGGCGGGGGCACCGCGGCTCGGCCCGGCGCGCTGCGCACCGCGCGCGAGTGGACGCGGATGAGCGTGTCCTTCAGGCGTCGCTCGTTGGGGGCCAGCTCCAGGGCCAGCTTGCACGCGGCCATGGCGGACAGCAGGTAGTCGCGGCGCAGGAGTCCCTCCGCGCACGCGTGGTACGACGTGACGGCGCGTTCGCGCTCGCCCAGCTCCGCCAGACACCGGGCCGCCATCATCCGCGAGCGGTGGTCCGCGGGGACGCGACGTACGGCCTCCGCGAACACGGCGAGGGCGCGCTCGAACTGGCGCTCCTCGATGAGGTCCATTCCGAGTTCACGCAGCGACGACTCGCTCATCCCATGTCTCCACGAACCTTCGTTGTTGCAGCAGCGCCGCTCACGGCTGGAGCTCGCTCAGGTACATCTCCGCCTTGCGCTTCGTATCCGAGCCCTCGGGCGCTGTCTCGATGACAATCTTGAACTTCACCGCCGCGGACTGGGGGTCCCTGTCGCGCTCGATATAGGCGCGCATGTAGAGCTCCTCCACCTTCTTCTGCAGGTCGTCCAGGCCGTCACGCGCCCGGCGGTCCCCCGGGTTGAGGCGCAGGGCCTCGCGGAAGTTGAGCCCCGCCGCCGCCAGGTCCCCCTTCTTCAGCGCCGCCTGTCCCGCCGCCAGGGCCGCCGACGCCAGCTGCTCGTCCAGCGTGTTGCCCAGCGAGCCCTGGAAGCCAATCTGCCGGTACAGCTCCGCCGCCCGGCGCAGCGGCTTCGACGCCGACTCGAGCGCGTTGGACGCCAGCTTCTTCTGCGCGTCGTCCAGCGAGCGCTGGAACTGGGGAATGAGCGTCTTCAACTGGCGCGCCCGCTCCTTCACGTCCTTCTCCGCCTTGTACTTCTCCGTGACGCGGTCGCACTCCAGCACCGCGCGCTGATAGTCGCCGCCGTTGAAGCGCCGCTCCACGTCGGTGAAGGCCTCCTCGAGGAAGAGCTTGCGCTCCTCCTTGGCGTTCAGCGCGGCGCGCTCGCGGTTGGCGCGGTCCCTTCGCGCACCGTCCGCGGACTCCTTCGCCAGCTCCGCCTCCAGGTCCTGGAGCTTCTGCGCATAGGCCGGCTTGTTCAGGTCCGGCACGCGGTCCAGCAGCGGACGCGCCGCCTCCGGGTCCCGGGCCGCGAGCGCGTCTTCCATCTGCTGGATGCGGAACGCGGCGTCCTTCTCCTCCAGCTCCGTCTCCAGCTTGCGCCGGATGTCGTCCATCTTGGCCGTGCCCTGCGGCGTGGCCGCGAGCTTCGTGCGCGCCTCCTCGAACTGCTGGGCGACCATCAGCGCGCGCACGGACTCGAAGGACTGCACCACCTCCAACTGCTTGCTCGCAGCCTTGCCCAGGCCCTCCTCGTCGACGCCCGGCCGCAGCTTCTCCGCCTCTTCCACGAGCCGCACCGCGGTGGCGTAGTCGTCCGCGCGCACCGCCTCGCGCGCCTTCTGCATCAGCAGCTTCGAGCGCTCGATGTTCGGATCCACCGGCGGCGGAGGCGGCGGCCCGGAGGGGATGAACAACAGGCCCAGCATCAGCAGCACCACCACACCGCCACCCACGGCGATGAGCAGCTTCGTCTTCGAGTTCGGCCCTCCGCCCGTGACGGCGCTCCTGGGGGGCGGACGGGGACGGGGGATGGCGATGGCGCCCTTGCCCTTGTTCTGCGCCTTGTCCTGGAACCCGTCCGGCACCCGGTAGTTGGCGTTGGTCATCTCGTTCAGCCGGGGATCATTCGGATCCACGTCCGAACCACGAGCGGCGCCCGCGGCCTTCCGGGCCTCGTCCTTCTCCTTGGCGGCCTCCTCGCGCTCGCGCTTCTCCTCGGCCTCGCGAGCCTCCGCCTGCGCGCGCATCTCCTTGATCTGCTCCGCCTCGTCCACGAAGCGAAGGCGCGTCTTGCCCATGGCGATTTCATCGCCGTGCTTGAGCAGACACTCGTCCACGCGCTGATCATTCACCTGGGTGCCGGAGATGCTGCCCAGGTCTCGCATCGCCACGCCGGTCTGGCCGTAGACGAGCTCCAGGTGCCGGCGCGACACCGACTGGTCGTCCAACACGAAGTCGCAGTCCTTGCCGCGCCCCACCACCATCCGCACGCCCTGGAAGCGCTTCTTGCGCCCCCGGTCCGGCCCGGCCAGCACCAGCATCTGCACGGGAGGACCCGCGCGCGTGGACTCGGAGTTGTCGTCGTCGTCGTCGCGGCGCACCGCGTCCTCGCGCGACTCCGGCACGGCGCCCACGCGCGTCTCATCCGTGCGGGAGCGGGGAGGTTGCGCGTCACCGTACAGCTCCGGGTTCGCGGGGCCGTCGGGATAGCCTTCTTCCCCGGAGAGGGGTGCGGCGAAATCCTCGTCGGCGGGTGACGCCTCGCGCGGAGGGCGAGCCCGGGCTGACGGCTTCGCCGATGGAGAGTCCGCCCCCGCGTCACCGCCGGAACGGCCGGCGCCAGCGCGAGGAGAGGATGGAGGACGAGCAGGCATGGGGTGGGGTCCAGGTTCCGAAACGTCGGCCATCTTAAAGCGCCGGCCCCCACGGTGGGAATGCGACAGGCCAGCCCGCGGGGAAAGAAGGGCGGCCATTGTCCGTTGCTCCCGGAGATTTCCCCTCCTATGTAGGTTTCCACACCCCCCCACCGCTTCACCGAGGGAGTTCCTGAATGCCCCGAGCGTCCGCGCCGACCCGACGCGCCCCTTCTTCCCAGCTCGCCCCCCTGGCGGCCCGGCGGCCCTCGCCCGCTCCCCTGCTGCCCCAGCCGCTGCTCGAGCGACTGCTGGCGGTGGCCATGGAGCGCGGGGGTGACTTCGCGGAGGTCTACGTGGAGCGCACCCACAGCACCAGCGTGGTGCTGGAAGAGTCGCGCATCAAAAGCGCCCAGACGGGCCTGGTCCAGGGCGTGGGGGTGCGGGTCATCTCCGGAGGAAAGGTGGGGTACGCCTTCTCCGACGACTGGGACGAGCCCGCGCTGCTGCGGGCGGCCTCCACGGCGGCGATGATTGCCCAGGGCCAGGGCTCCGAGCGCGCCTTCCCCGTCTCCCGCGTCGCGGTGCCCAGCCACTACCGGGTCCCCACCCCGCTGTCGGACGTGGAGGTGTCGCTCAAGGCGTCCCTGCTGACGCGCGCGGACCAGGCGGCTCGCGCGTTCGACTCGCGGGTGACGCAGGTCAATGGCGCCTACGCGGACCAGACGCGGCGCCTCGCGGTGGCCAACACGGAGGGGCGCTACACCGAGGACACCCAGGACTTGTGCCGCATCTCCGTGCAGGTGGTGGTGCAGGGCAAGAAGAACGAGCGGCGCACGGGCATGTACGGCGGGGGCGGCCGGGTGCCGTTCACCCACTGGGCCACCTTCCCCCCGGAGGAGGTGGCCCGTGAGGCGGCGCGACAGGCGGTGGCCACGCTGGGCGCGGTGGACTGCGCCGCGGGCCCGCAGACGGTGGTGCTGGCGCCCGGCTGGAGCGGCATCCTCCTGCATGAGGCGGTGGGCCACGGCCTGGAGGCGGACTTCATCCGCAAGGGCACGTCGCTGTTCGCCGGCAAGCTGGGAGAGAAGGTGGCCTCCGAGCTGGTCACCGTCATCGACGACGGCACGGTGGCCAGCGGCCGAGGCTCCATCAACATCGACGACGAGGGGACGCCGGGGGAGCGCAAGGTCCTCATCGAGAACGGCGTGCTCAAGGGCTACCTCTACGACAGCCTCAACGCGAAGCTGATGGGGCAGCGCTCCACGGGCAGCGGGCGGCGCGAGTCCTTCCGGCACCTGCCCATCCCCCGCATGACGAACACGTTCCTCGCGCCGGGAAACCACCACCCCGACGACATCCTGAAGGAAGTGAAGCGCGGGCTGTACTGCGCGACCTTCGGTGGCGGGCAGGTGGACATCAGCAACGGCAACTTCGTCTTCGAGGTGAGCGAGGCGTACCAGATTGAAGACGGCAAGCTGGGCCGCCCGGTGAAGAACGCCATCCTCATCGGCGTGGGGCCGGAGGCGCTGAAGAACGTGTCCCGCGTGGGGTGCGACCCGCAGCCGGACCCGGGCATGGGCGTGTGTGGGAAGAACGGGCAGTCGATGCCGGTGGGCGTGGGCCTGCCCACGCTGCGCATCGACAACGTCACCGTGGGCGGAACCCAGGTCGGTTGAGAGAGAGCGCCAGACACCATGGACTACCAGAAGCTCGCGAAGAAGATCGTCCAGCGCGCCACGAAGAAGGGCGCCCACCAGGCCGAAGCCTTCCTGGAGGTGAGCCGCCAGAGCAACGTGCGCGTGCGCGAAGGACAGATTGAAGACCTCACCCAGTCCACGTCCAAGGGCGTGGGCCTGCGCGTCGTCGTGAAGGGCCGGCTCGGCTTCGCCTTCACGTCGGACTTCGAGCCCTCGGGGCTGGAGCTCCTCGTGGACCAGGCGCTGAAGCTGGCCGAGGCCGCCGCGCCCAGCAAGCTCAACGGCCTGCCCGGCGCGAAGGAGCTGGGCCGCTACGGAGACACGGGCGATTTGTATGACCCGGCCGTGGCGAACCTGCCCGGCGACTGGAAGGTGAAGGCCGCGCTGGAGATGGAGAAGGCGGGCCGCGCGGAGGACTCGCGCGTCACGACGTTCAACGCGGTGGGCGCCGGGGACTTCGTATCCGAGGTGTACGTCGCGTCGTCGGAAGGGATGGCCGGAGGCTACTCGGGCACGTACGTGTACCTGTACGCGCTGCCGGTGGCCGCCGCGGACGGCCAGCTCCAGAAGGGCTACTGGCTGGACTACAAGCGCTTCCTCGCGGACCTGGATTCGCCGGAGTCCATCGGCCGCGAGGCGACGCGGCGCGCGGTGCGGATGCTGGGTGCGAAGCGTGTGAAGACGCAGCAGGTCCCCGTGCTCTTCGACCCCCTCGTCACCGCGTCCTTCATGTCCGGCGTGGCCAGGGCGGCCAGCGGCAACGCCGTGCACCAGCAGGCCAGCATGCTGGCGTCGCTCCAGGGCAAGCGGCTCGCGAGCGAGCACGTCACGCTGGTGGACAACGGGCTCCTGTCGCGAGGCCTGGCCACCGCGCCCTTCGACGGCGAGGGCGTGCCCACCCGGCGCACCCCCATCATCGACCGGGGCGTGATGTCGAACTTCCTCTATGACGCCTTCACCGCGCGCAAGGCGAAGGCGCGGCCCACGGGCAACGCCAAGCGCGGCTACAACGCGCTGCCCACCATCGGCACCAGCAACCTGTATCTGGAGGCGGGCACCACGCCGCCCGAGCAGCTCATCCGCGAGGTGGACCGGGGCTTCTACGTCACGTCGCTGCTCGGCCATGGGGCAAACCCCGTGACGGGCGAGCTGTCCGCGGGTGCCAACGGCCTGTGGATTGAAAACGGCGAGCTGACGCACGCGGTGCAGGAAGTCACGGTGGCCGGCAACGTCCTGAAGATGCTCCAGGACATGGACGGCGTCGGCAACGATTTGCAGTTCCGAGGCGGCACGGTGGGCGCGCCCACTGTCCGCTTCCGGCAGCTCACCCTCTCGGGAGAGTAGCCCTACCTCCCGCGTCCCCCTAGCGTGGGCGACGCGGGAGGCCCCCTCCCCCACGTGTTGGGGGAGGCGAATGTCAGGGCCTCCGGCTACACCTTTCGTCCGCAGCGCAGGAGGGCGCACCCATGGCAGCGAAGTCCGCACGAAAAAAGACGGCCGCCGCCGCGAAGGCGAAGCCGGCCACCACCCCTCGCAAGCCCCGCCGCAAGAAGGCGGACCCCAAGTCCCGGGGCCTGACGCCCGCGGACGTGGCCAGCGACTCGGTGGAGTACCCCATCGACATCCTCGAGGCCGTGCGCACCGACGGCGGAGAGGTGCTCGGCGTCTACCGCGAGCCGTTGGGCGGCCACCCCGTGGTGCTCGCGGTGCTGCCCATCGACAAGGTGGAGCCCACGCCCTACCAGCGGGACTTGTCCGAGCCCCACGTGAAGCGGCTCGCCAGCGCCATGGAGCGGTTGGACCGCTTCCTGGACCCCGTCATCGCCGTGCGCAAGGACGGCAAGTACTGGACGCCCAACGGCAACCACCGCCTGCACGCGAGCAAGCTTCTGGGCGCCAAGTCCATCATCGCGCTGCTGCTCCCCGACGAGGACGTGGCCTACCAAATCCTCGCCCTCAACACGGAGAAGGCCCACAACCTCAAGGAGCGCTCGCTGGAGGTGGTCCGCATGTACCGGGGCCTCGTCGGCGCGGGCCGCGAGGGCAAGGAGACCGCCTTCGCGCACCTGTTCGAGGAGCCTTCCTTCGTCACGCTCGGCGCGGCCTACGAGAAGCGCCCCCGCTTCTCCGCGGGCGCCTACCACCCGTTCGTCAAGGTGGTGGAGGACTTCCTCGACAAGCCGCTCGGGGCCGCGCTCGCCCTGCGCGAGGCCCGGGCGGACCGGCTCCTGGAGCTGGACGACGCCGTGGTGGCCGTCGTCAACGGCCTCAAGGAGCGGGGCCTGCAGAGCCCCTACCTCAAGAACTTCGTCGTCGCGCGCATCAACTTCCTGCGCTTCCGCAAGAACGGCGGCAAGCCCGACTTCGACGAAACGCTGGACCGGATGCTGGCCAGCGCGCTCAAGTTCAACCTGGAGTCCGTCAAGCGCGAGGACATCGGCCGGATGGGCGGTGGCCCTGTCGAGTCGGACGACGAGCACGCGTAGGGAACGGGGATTGCAAGAAGCGGCGCCCATCATGACCACCTCCACCGTTCTCGTCGTCGACGACGACCGCGCCAACCTCGACTCCGTGACGCGCATCTTCCAGCGGGAGAACATGGCCACGCTGTCCGCCGCCAACGGGACGGAGGCGCTGGAGATGCTGCGCCGCCCGGAAGTCACGGTGATGGTGACGGATTTGATGATGCCCGGCATGGACGGGCAGGAGCTGCTCCGCGCGGCGCGCACCATCCGCCCCGACGTGGAGGTGGTGCTGATGACCGCCTACGGCACGGTGGAGACGGCCGTGGCGGCGATGAAGGACGGCGCCTACGACTTCATCACCAAGCCCCTCAAGCGCCACGCGCTGGTGAAGGCGGTGCAGAAGGCGCTGGAGAAGCGGGCCCTCGTCTCGGAGAACCAGACGCTCAAGGCGAAGCTGGCGGAGATGAGCGCCGCGGGCGGGCGCACCATGGTGGGCCAGTCCCCCGCCTTCCGCGCCATGCTGGACACCATCCGCCAGGCGGCGCCCTCCACCGCCACGGTGCTGCTGCTGGGCGAGTCCGGCACCGGCAAGGAGCTGGCCGCGCGCTCGGTGCACGAGTACTCCAGCCGGGCCAAGGGCGCCTTCGTCGCCGTCAACTGCGGCGCGCTGCCGGAGAACATCCTGGAGGCGGAGCTGTTCGGCGTGGAGCGCGGCGCCTTCACCGGCGCGGTGGCCCGGCGCGAGGGCCGCTTCGAGCGCGCCCATGGTGGCACCCTCTTCCTGGACGAAGTCGGTGAGATGCCGCTGCCCGCCCAGGTGAAGCTCCTGCGCGCGCTGGCCGAGGGCGAAATCGAGCGGCTGGGCGGCACGCAGATCGTGAAGGTGGACGTGCGGTTGGTGGCCGCCACCAACAAGGACCTCCAGAAGGAGGTGGCCGAGGGGCGCTTCCGCGAGGACCTCTACTACCGCCTCAACGTGGTGGAGATCCGCGTCCCCGCGCTGGCCTCGCGCCGGGAGGACATCCCCCTCCTGGCGGACGCGTTCCTGCGCCGCTTCGCCGCGAAGAACGGCAAGGTGTTGCGCGGCTTCTCTCCAGAGGCGCTCCAGACGCTGGAGAACTACGCCTGGCCCGGCAACGTGCGAGAGCTGGAGCACGCCGTCGAGCGTGCGGTGGTGCTCGCGCGGGGCGAGGTGCTGGAGGCCAGCGACCTGCCCGAGTCGGTGCGCAAGGGCCCGCTCGGCGCCGCCTCCCAGCTGGTCATTCCCATTGGAACACCCATGGAAGAGGTGGAGCGCCGGGTGATCCACGAGACCTTGCGCCACACCAAGGGCGACAAGACGCTGGCCGCCCGGCTGCTGGGCATCGCGGCCCGCACCATCTACCGCAAGCTGGAGCGCGAGCAGTCCAACGGCGGCGAGCCCCCCGCCGGAAGCGAGGACTGACAGGCCGTCACAAAGGCCCCCACCTGGCTTTGACAATTTGTCCCAAGGCTCGGGGCAGCTCGCTCAGTCGCCCGGAGCTGTCCCTCATTCCGGAATAATTTCGAGCGCTTGGCCGTCCCCCTTGATTGGCCCCACTGGCCCGCGGTGGCACCTGGCTTGCTCTCCACGGGTTCGGCTTTCTCTCGGAAGCGTGATGGAACTCTTCTTTCGAAAATACTTTTGGACGGTGAACCTGCTGTTCGTCCTCCTCGTCGCGCTGCTGGCGGCGAAGACGGTGAACCTGTTCGTCGAGTCCGCCATCTCCCCGGTGCCCACGTCGGGGGCCGCCGCGCGCGCGCCCGCCAACGCCCGGCCAGCCCAGTCCGCACTGGCGCTGCCGGACATGGAGCAGTTGTCCCGGGTGACTGGCATCAAGATTCCGGAGCCGGAGGTCCCGGTGGCGGAACCCACCGCGCCTCAGGTCGACCCCAACGCGGCCCCCGTGAAGAGCGGCCTGCGCGTGAAGCTCCTGGGCACGCTCGTCGCGGGCAACCCCGACTGGTCCTTCGCCTCCATCCAGGACATGGTGACGCAGCGCTCGCAGACGTACATGGTGGGCAATGCCCTGCAGGGCGCCACCGTGCTCGAAATCGAGCGTGAGCGCGTCATCGTCCTCAATGGCGGCCGCAAGGAGTTCATCGACGGCAACCCGGGCGACGGCGCTCAGGCCTTCACGCCGCCCACGCCTCCGGTGGCGCAGGCGAACACCGCGTCCACCAGTGGCATCCGCGCCGTCAGCGACAACGAGTACGAAGTGCCTCGCGCGGAGATCGACAAGACGCTCAACAACCTCAACGACGTGGCCATGCAGGCGCGCATCGTTCCCGCCTTCAAGGACGGCCAGGCCGTGGGGTTCAAGCTCTTCTCCATCCGCCCGGACTCCATCTACTCGAAGATTGGAGTCCAGAACGGCGACGTCATCCGCCGCATCAACGGATTCGACCTCAACAGCCCCGAGAAGGCGCTCGAGGTGTATTCGAAGATGAAGGACTCATCCCGCATTGAAATCGAGATCGAGCGCAACGGCGCGCCGATCCGCAAGTCCTACAACGTCCGTTAAACCCCACGCCGCGCCCGCTCCTCCATGAAGACGCTCCCGTCCTGGATGCTCTGCCTGTGCCTCGCGCTCGCCGTCCCCGCGCAGGCGCAGCGCCGCCCCCCTCCGCCCGGCACCTCCGCGCCTTCAGCGCCGGGTGAGCGGACCATCACTCCCCAGTCGTCGCCCCCGGGCGCCGACGAGTCCAATCAGGGTTCCCGGCGTACGCCCACGTGCGAAGAGGCCCGGCGCAACGCGCGCTACGGCATCTACTTCGACAAGGTGGAGATCGAAAAGCTCGTCCAGACGGTCGCCGACGCCACCTGCCGCACGTTCATCCTTCCGGAGAACGTGCGCGGAAAGATTTCCATCATCGGCCCGGAGAACGGCCGCGTCGAAGTGGACGCCGACGCGTTCTACTCCGCCTTCCTGGCCTCACTCGACGCCAACGGGCTCGCCGCGTACCAGTACGGCCGCTTCATGAAGATCGTCGACAAGCGCTCGGCGAAGCAGAACCCCATCCCCACCATCGTCGAGGATGGCCAGCCGTACACGACCAACGAGCAGATGATCACCAAGCTGTTCCGCATCCGCAACGTGGAGGTGGAGCCCCTGCGCGGGGTGCTGCAGCAGCTGGTCTCCAAGGACGGCGACACCATCCCGTATCCGCCGGACACCATCATCGTCAACGACGTGGGCTCCAACATCCACCGCCTGGAGCGCCTCATCGACCAGCTGGACACGCGCGCGGCCAGCGACGAGCTGCGGGTCATCCAGGTGCAGTACGCCTCCGCGCAGGACGTGGCCACCACGGTGCAGCGCCTCTTCGAGGCCAAGGGCGCCCGTCCCGGTCAGCGGCCCGGCACCTTCACGCAGGGCGTGCCGCCCGCCGGACAGCCCGGTGGTGAGGTGATTGCCCAGCCCGCCTCGGGCGGCCAGGAGGCCTCCGCCGGGCCGGTGACGCTGTCGCAGATCATCCCGGACGAGCGCACCAACAAGCTCATCATCGTGGCCAGCCCCGCCGCGTTCGAGCGCATCCAGGACATCGTCACGCAGATCGACATCCCCTCCGGCACGGGCGGTCGCATCAACGTCTACTACCTGGAGAACGCCAACGCGGAGGAGCTGGCCAGTACGCTCCAGTCGCTGGCCCAGGGCACCGCGAACCGGCCGCGCTCGCCGATGCCGAACATGCCCCAGGGCGCCCCGCGTCCCGCCGGCACCACCCAGGCGGCGGAGCTGTTCAGCGGCGAGGTGAAGATTTCGGCCGACAAGGGCACCAACTCGCTGGTCATCGTCGCCAGCCAGACGGACTACAAGAACATCGTCCAGGTCATCCAGCAGCTCGACACGCCGCGCCGCCAGGTGTTCGTCGAGGCCGTCATCATGGAGGTGAACCTGGACCGCAACGCCGAGTTCGGCGTCAACCTGCACAGCGGCTTCGCGCTCCAGACCGACCGCGGCGCGGCGCCCGGCCTGATTGGCACCAACAACGGCGGCCAGGGCCTTCCGCCCTCGCTGAGCCTGGCGAACCTGGCGTCCTTCGGCGGCTTCCTCGCGGGTCTGCAGGGTCCGGTGATTCCGGCGCTGGAGAAGCTGGGCCTGGACATCCCCGCCTTCGGCGTGGTGCTGCACGCGATGCAGCAGAGCTCCGACGTCAACGTGCTCTCCACGCCGCACATCCTCACCAGCGACAACGAGGAGGCGGAAATCACGGTGGGCCAGAACGTGCCCTTCCAGTCCGGCTTCTCGCCCTCCTCGCTGGGCTCCCAGGTGGGCGGTGC
>NZ_JABUMQ010000231.1:0-18366 GCF_013336645.1 Myxococcus sp. CA039A
GTCCCGGCGCCCGCGCCCCTTCCGCCACGCCCCGGGTTTGGCGCGCGCCTCTGGAAGTGGACCCGGCGGCTGCTCATCACCGGCGCCGTGGGCCTGCTGCTCGTCGTGCTGGTCGGCGTGGGGGCGTACGTCTACTACAGCCGGGATTTGCCCTCGGTGGACGCGCTCCAGCACTACGAGCTGCCCCAGGTCACCAAGGTGACGTGCGCGGACGGGAGCATCTGCGCCGAGTACGCGCATGAGAAGCGCACCGTGGTGCGCGTCGCGGACCTGCCGCCCCATGTCCGCGATGCCTTCCTGGCCGCCGAGGACGCGGACTTCTACAAGCACGTGGGCCTGGACCCGTTCGGCATCGCCCGCGCCGCCATCAAGAACCTCATCCCCGGCAGCCGCAAGTCCGGCGCGTCCACGATTACGCAGCAGGTGGTGAAGAACCTGCTGCTCACGCCCGAGCGCAGCCTGTCGCGCAAGATCCGCGAGTGGATCCTCACCCCGCGCGTCGAGGAGGCCCTCACCAAGGACCAGATTCTCGGCCTCTACATCAACCAGTCCTATTACGGGAAGCGCCGCTACGGCGTGGAGGAGGCCGCGCTCTATTACTTTGGCAAGCACGCCAAGGAGTTGAACGTGGGCGAGGCCGCGGTGCTGGCGGGCACGGTGC
The DNA here is from genome assembly GCF_013336645.1 of Myxococcus sp. CA039A. Lineage (NCBI taxonomy): Bacteria > Pseudomonadati > Myxococcota > Myxococcia > Myxococcales > Myxococcaceae > Myxococcus > Myxococcus sp. CA039A. Next base: position 662 of record NZ_JABUMQ010000231.1, read on the forward strand.
AGATTCCCCACCGCATCAACCCGGAGACGAACATGACGCGGGCGAAGTCGCGTCAGCGGTACGTGCTCGGGCAGATGGCCAACCATGGATTCGTGCCGCGCGACGTGGCGGAAGCGGAGCTGAACAAGCCCATCGTCCTGGCCCCGCGTCCCGAGCGGGGCGTGGGCCCGTACTACGCGGAGGAGATTCGTCGCACGCTCATCGAGCGCTATGGCGAGCACGCGGTGATGAATGGTGGCCTGCGGGTGGACATCGCCATGGTGCCCAAGCTCCAGGTCGCCGCCGAGCAGGCCGTGCGTGAAGGACTGGAGGCCGTGGACAGGCGCCAGGGCTACCGGGGTCCGCGAGGCACGTTGGAGGATGAGAAGTGGGCTCGCCTGCGCGGCATGGTCGCCACGCGCATCGAGGAGGCGGGCCGCCGACTGAAGGACCAGGGCTACGTGGCGGACCTGGCGCCTCTCGCGCAGGAGGAGAAGGCGGCGACGCCGGAGCCGAAGGTGGAGACCGAGGAGGATGGCGCGGAGGAGCAGCGCCCGGACCTCACGCCCGAGGACGAGGCGCCCCCCTCCGAGGAGGAGCTGATGGTGCGCGCCGTGCTACTGAAGCCCCTGTCGGAAGGGCTGCGGCTGACGGGCTACGTGTCCGAGCTGGACGAGAAGCGGAACGTGGCGCGCGTGGACCTGGTGGGCCGCACCGCGGAGATTGCGTACTCCACCGTCACCTGGGCCCGACAGAAGGGCAAGGGCGCCCCCAAGAACATCTCGGACGTGTTCGCCAAGGGGCAGCTCGTCTACGTGCGCATCCTGAAGGCGCCTCCCGCGCCGGCCTTCGTGGAGGCCACGCTGGACCAGGTGCCGCTCGTGCAAGGTGGCCTCGTGGTCATCCGCCCGGAGAACCGCAACGTGGTGGCGCTGGTGGGCGGGTATGACGCCGCGCGCTCGTCCTTCAACCGCGCGACGCAGGCCAGGCGTCAGCCGGGCTCGTCCTTCAAGCCCTTCCTCTACGCCGCGGCGCTGGGCAGCGGACGCTACACGCCGCTGTCTCAAGTGAACGACGCGCCGGAGTCCATCCGGGACCCGTACACGGGCAAGGCGTGGAAGCCGCAGAACTACGACCGGCGGTTCGAAGGGCCGATGACGCTGCGCACGGCCCTCACCAAGTCGAAGAACACGGTGTCCGTGCGCCTCATCGAGGCGCTCACGCCCCCCACCGTCATCGACTTCGCGCGACGGGCGGGCATCCACTCGCCGATGCCGGAGAACCTGACGCTGGCGCTGGGCACCGGCGAGGTGACGATGCTGGAGGCGGTGAACGCCTACTCCACGCTCCAGGCGAATGGCCGCTACGCGGAGCCGCTCATGCTGCTGCGCGTGCGCGACTCGCGCGGCAAGGTGTTGGAGGAGCATCAGCCAGCCTTCGAGGAGACGCTTTCTCCCGCCGTCGCGTACCTCACCACGTCCCTGATGCGCAGCGTGGTGGAGGAAGGCACGGCCAAGGCCGTGCGCGAGCTGAATCGCCCCGCCGCTGGCAAGACGGGCACCACGCAGGAGTCCAAGGACACGTGGTTCTCCGGCTACACGGTGGACTGGGTGGCCAGCGCGTGGGTGGGCTTCGACAACAATTCGCCGCTGGGGAGCAGCGAGACGGGTGGTCGCGCCGCGCTGCCCATCTGGCTCCAGTTCATGCGCGTGGCCCACGAGGGCCTGCCCGCGCGCGACTTCGAGGTGCCCGCCGGCATCCTCCAGGTTCGCATCGACCCCGTCACCGGACTGCTGGCCGGCGCCTCCGTCCCAGGCCGGTTGGAGCCGTTCCTCGAGGGCACCCAGCCCACCGCCGAGGCCCCGCCTCCGGGCCAGGTGACGACCGACGAGTTCTTCCTCAACGAAGGCAACAGGAAGGGTCTGTGAGCCGAGCCCGGGTCCTCGCACCGCTGCTTTTCGCCTTCGCGGCCAGTGCCGCATCGCAGTCCTCGCCCGACGAAACCGCCTCGGCCGTCCAGCGACTCGCGCGGGAGCTGTCCGCCTCCGTGCGCGCCCTGCCCGCCGAGGCGCCCGTGGCGCTGTACTTCTCGGGGGGCTCGGCCGAGCTGCGCCGCGCCGTGGGAAGCGTGCTCGCGGCGCGACTGTCCGCGGAGGGCCTGGCTCCCACCGTGGTGGACACCGCGAGCGCGGAGGCCGCCGAGGGCGTGGCACGCGCGCAGGGGGCGCGCACGCTGGTGAGGCTGACGCTGGATGTGGAGGCAGGCGCCTTGCGGGCACGTGGGGACGCGCTGGGCACGTGGGTCAACTTCTGGTCGGGCCGCGCGCCGACACGTCCCGCTCGGCCGTCGGGCGCGCTCGTCGAGTCGGTGGACGCGGACGCGGAGGTGCTCGCCCTGGCCTCGGTGGCCCCCTCGACGACGTCGCCTCCCACGAGCGGTCCTCGGGGCATCCGACTTCTGGGTGCGGCGCTGGTCCGGCTGGAGCAGCCCGTGGCGGCGCTCGCGGCGGGAGACCTGGACGGGGATGGCCGCGACGAAATCGCGGTGCTGACGGAGGCGGACGTGTCCGTCTTCGCGGCGGATGGACGGCTCCTGGCCCGCAGGGAGCTGGGCGCCCTGCCCTTCGGCAACGCCACCACGCGGGAGCCCTTTGGCGCGCTGGCCGTGCTGTCGGGGCCGCCCCGGCTGGCCGCGTGGAGTACGCGTCGCGCGCACGGTGAGGTGCTCGTGCTGGAGAAGGGTCGAAGCACGCTGCGGCCCGTGGGCACACTGGACAGCGCGCCGCTGGGGCCCGTGGAGCGAGGGAGCTTCGTCCCCGGGCAGACCGCGTTCCAGGCCGAGGTGCGGCTCGCGGACGGCAAGCCCGTGACACTCTCCGCGCCCTTCACCACCGCGAGCCTCGCGCCGCCGAGGATGCTCTTCGTGCACGCGGATGGAACCGGCTCGCTCTATCCGCGCGCGGGTGCGGCGCCGACGCGGCTGAGCGCGCTGGGCGCGGGCAGTGCCCTGGGCGACCTGGACGGAGACGGCACGCCGGAGCTGCTCACCACATCCACCCTGCTCCAGCCTTCGCCGGACGTGCTCCGCGTCCACTCCCTCAACGGAGGAGACCCCACGGTGCACGAACCGCTGTGGCAGGGCGCGCTGCCCGCGGGGCGCGCGTTGTTCGTGGTGACGGTCAACCTGGATGGCGACGAGCGCCGTGAAGTGGTCGTGGGCCTGTGGAAGCCGGATGGCACCGGTGAGCTGTTCCTCCTTCGCCAGGGTGCTCCATGAAGTCCCGTCGCATCGCCCTCGCCAGTCTCGTGCTCCTGGGCTCCGCGTCCGCGCTCGCGGCCGGACGGCCCCGTTATGGCGGAGAGCTGCGCGTGGCCCATGCCGGGCCGCCCGAGATTGGAGAGCCCGCGCTCGCCGACACTCCTCTCGAAGCCACGCTGCTGGGGCTGTTGTCCCGGCCTGTCTGCGCTGTGACACCGGAAGGCGAGGCGCGCCCCACGCTGGCCCGTGAGTTGTCGCGCCCTACTCCGCAATCCGCGCGGGTGATGCTCCCCAATGCCGCCACGGCGGGTGCCCTGGCGCGTGCGTGGATGCGACTGTCCAGCACCGAAGGGGCTTCGCCCTACCGCGCCCTGCTCTATCCGCTGCGCGGCGAGGGACGGCAGGTCAACGCGAGCGGTGCCTCGCTGGAGCTCGCGCTCTCGTTTCCGTGGCCCGATTTGGAGCGCGCGCTGTGCCACCCGGCCCTGGCCGCGCCCGTGGCCTCGTCGACTCCGGGCCCGTTCTCCTCGGCGGGGCGCGGGACGCTGGATGCGCAGCTCGGCTGGCCACGTGGGCGCCCGTACCTGGACCGACTGCTGCTCACCTCCACGGATGAGCGGGGACTGGCCCGGCTCTGGTCCACCCGGCAGGCACAGTTGGAGCTGGGGGTCGCCTCGGAGACGGACAACGCGTCGGGCGCGCTGCTCTACGCCACCTATCTCGCCTTCTCGCCCCGGCGCGTTCCGGCGGACTTCCGGCAGGCGGTGGAGAGTTCCATCGATCGCGAGGACCTCACGCGCCTCTTCGTGCGCGGTCCGGCGGTGCCCATGCCGCACCTGCTGCCGCCCGCGCTGATGCAACAGGGGCCCAAGCCTCGCCCGGCGACGCCCGCGTCGGGTCCGGCTCGCACGGTGACGCTCGTCTACGACGCGGCGCTGGAGGACCAGCGCGCGGTGGCCGAGCGCATCCAGGTGAAGCTGCACGAGCGGGGCTACACCGTGGCCCTGGAGCCCCTCACGCGCTCCGCGCTGCGCGCCCGCTGGGCCAAGGGCGACTTCGAGCTGATGCTGCACGCGCTGCTCCTTCCGCCTGTGCCTGGCCCCGCCCTGGCGGTGGTGCTGGACGCGGGGGGACGCAAGGACCTGCTGGGCGTGGAGCTGCCCGCCATCGGCGCGCTGTCGGACGCGGCGGCGAGGGATGCTCGGGTTCGCGAGCGGGCCCTGGCGCTCGCCGCATCGCTGCCCTTGCTTCCGCTGTATGCGCAAGGACTGGGGCTGCGCGTGGTGCCTGAAGTGGGCGGACTGGTGATGGATGCGCAGGGCCTGCCCATTCTGGACGGCGCCTTCATGCTTCCACCCGAGGGAGCGGGAACCGGGGGGCGGCCATGACGGGCGCGAGGGAGGGTGTCGAGGACCGCTTGAGTTGCTGGCCACGAGGCGCGGTCTGGAGGATGGCCCCTTGCGCCTGAGGACCCGGCTGGCCCTCGCCTTCGCCCTGCTCGCGTTGGTGCCGCTCGCGGTGGTGGTGCTGCCCACCCTCTCGCGCCTCCGCGACACGTTGTCCCGTGAACTGGACGCACGGATGCAGGCCGCCACCACCAGCGCCCAGGAGTCGCTGGAGCGCTCGGCCACCACCGCCCGACGCGCGGTGGAGGAGCTGGTGGACAGCGCCGCCATGGAGGACCTCGCCCGCGAGGCCCGAGAGCGCCCCACCCGAGCCATTCAAGCAGGCACGGCGGAAGCGCTGATGAAGACGCGGGGACTGACGGTGCTCACCCTCTTCGACCGGGGCGGCACGGTGCTGTCCTCCGGACACCTGCCCGCGCGGCGCGGAGACCCGGACCCGGCCCTCTTCGCCGTCACGAAAGTGGCCTCGTCGAAGCCCGTCCCGGTGCGAGTGGAGGTGCGCACCTCCTCGGGCCTGCGACAGATGCCGGCGCTCGTCACCGCGCGCCCGGTGGACTACGGGGACCTGCGCCTGTGGGCGGTGGGCGGGGTGCTGCTCGACGACAGTCTGGCCCAGCACCTCGCGCGGCTGACCCAGGCGCAAGTCTCGCTCGTCTCTGGTGACACCGAGCTGGCCCGGGCCGGCACGGCGCTGCCTCCCACGGTGGCGCGCGAGCTGCCCCTGGGCGACGCCGCCACGGTGCGACTCGTCTTCAGCCGTGCCGCCGCGCGCGAGGCCGAGGAAGGCGTCATGCGCGCCTTCCTCCTGTTGGCCGGACTGGGTGGCGCCTTCGCCATGCTGCTCGGGTTGCTGGTGTCGCGGTGGATGACCCGGCCGGTGGAGGCGCTCACCGAGGGTGCCCGGCGCGTGGCGGAAGGCGCGCTGGATGTCCAGGTGACGGCCGCCGCCACGGGCGAGGTGGGCGAGCTGGTCCGGACGTTCAACCACATGACGTCCGAGCTGAAGGCGACGACGGAACGACTGGTGGCCAGTGAGCGCATCGCCGCGTGGCAGGAAGTGGCGCGGCGACTGGCCCACGAAATCAAGAACCCGCTGACGCCCATCCGCATGTCGCTGGAGACGCTGCTGGCGGCGCAGGAGGCCGGGCACCCTCGCTTCCCGGAGTTCTTCAAGGAGAGCGCGGGCGTGGTGCTGGAAGAGGTGGACCGGCTGCGGCGCATCGTCGACGAGTTCAGCCGCTTCGCGAGGATGCCCAAGCCGCAACTGGCGCCCGTGGACCTGTCCGAGCTGACGCAGAGCGTGCTGGCCCTCTACGCGACACCTCCCGAGGGCATCCAGATACTCCCGGCGCTCCAGACGGGCGTGGTGGCGCGCGTGGACCGGGACATGCTGACGCAGGTGCTGGTCAACCTGGTGAAGAACGCCGAGGAGGCCATGACCGGCAAGGGTGGCCACCTGCGCGTGCGAGTGAAGGGCACCGACGCGGACGCCATCATCGAAGTCGAGGACAGCGGCCCGGGCATCCCCGCCGAGCACCGCGCCCGCATCTTCGAGCCCTACTTCACCACCAAGGACGGCGGAACGGGCCTGGGGCTGGCCATCGCCGCGCGCATCCTCCAGGAGCATGGCGGCAAGCTCGAGGTCGGCGGAGAGCCGGGCCAGGGCGCGCGCTTCAGCGTGGTGCTCCCACGCGCGGACCTCATGGCGACCGGCGCCGCGAGCGCCCCGTAGGCAGCCTCGCCAGGGGCCATCGCCCGGGCCCGGTTCAGCACCAGCACCTGAAAAGCACAGAGCCCGAGGCGATGTGTCGCCCCGGGCTCCGATGTCGTCACGCGGTGGAAGCCGCGCTCAGTCCTTGACGGGCGTGGCCTTGAGAGCGGCCTTGCCTTCCTTCACGTAGACCTGGAAGCGCACCGTCTTGCAGGCGTACTTCTGGACGAGCTGCTCCTTGTTCTTGCGCAGCTTCTGCACGAACTTGTCGTACGTCAGGCCGTCGGCCGGCTCGCCACACCGCTCACGGGTGGTGACGAACTCGCGGAAGACCTCCTGGAAGTGCTGCTCCTCGGAGAGCGCCACCGCGGAGTTGCCCGACGGGCCCGCGCCCGGGAGAGGAATGGCGGCGGGCCCCCCCGCGCGAGGCGGCAACGGAATGGGGACCTCGGCCGGCCGGGCGCTGGCCTGGAGCAGCTCGCGCGGAATGGCCGCGACGCGCGTCGTCTCCGGGTTGTCCGGCGACTGAGCAGCCGCCAGGGCGAACGGGTTCGCCGCCTGCTGGAGCGTGTACGCCGCCGTGGGCTGGTCCTCGAAGGCGAAAGCGCCGCGCCGAGGCGACGCCGTCGACAGGGGCTCACCCGAGGCGGAGAAGCCACCCGGCTCGGGCTCGAAGGGCATGGACGCGCCCGACGAACCGAACGGACTGGCCGCGGGAGGCGGCGGAATCGCGGGAGGCGGCGCGGGGAACGGGAACGCATCCGCCTGCGCGAACGGATCCGCCGAAGCGAACGGGTTCGACACCGGCGCGGGGGCCGGAGGCGGCAGCGCGAAGGGGTCCCCCGAGCCGAACGGATGGGCCGCCGGAGGCGGAGGCGCCATGGAGAACGGGTCCGCCGAGCCGAAGGGCTGGGCCGCCGGAGGCGGGGGCGCCATGGAGAACGGATCCGACAGGGGAGCCACCGCCGGAGGAGGAGCCCCACGCGCGAACGGGTCCGGCAACGGGCCCGGCGTCGGCGGGGCGGCGAACGGAGCCGAGGCGAACGGGTCTGGCAGCGGACCTGGCGTCGGCGTGGGCGCCACCGGCTGCGGCGCGTGAGGAACCTGCGCGTGCATCTGCGCATTCGCCGCCATCGCGGCCGACAGGCTGAGCGTGTCGGAGGTGCCCTGCACGTCGTCGCCAGAGCCCGAGCGGGAGCCACCCATCAGCACCGTCCACACCAGCGTCAGGCCCAGGAGCCCCGCCAGCGCGACGAGCGCGTTCTGCTGGTAGTCCGCCAGCGCACCCAGCACCGGCTGCGTCCCGGCCACCGCGAGCACTTCCAGCGGCGTGCCTTCCAGCGCGCGGCGAGAGCCCACCGACAGGGGCGCCTTGCCTCCCATGGCATCGCCCTCCGTCATGAGAGGCAGGCCCAGCGGGCCCAGGTTCTGGAGGCTGCCGCGGCGCAGCACCACTCCGCTCGCGTTGGCCGCCACCTGCGCCAGCGAGCCCTCCGCGAGCAACTTGTCCGGCCCCACGGCCGTCACCGAGTCCCCCTTCACCAACCCGAGCGCGGAGACGCCGGTGGCCTGCACCGCGGCCTCCAGCGCGCCCTCGTCGAGCAGCGGCGCGCCCACCACCAGCGTCACCGCCGGCTGCATGCCGAAGTCCCCGCCCCACAGCACGGGCACCGAGGCGAAAACGTGCGCCGCACCGAGCGCGTCCACCACCGAGGTGCCGGCCTTCGCCAGCGCGGCGACGTCCAGCTTCGTGGCATCCGAGGACGGCTCCGCGCCCGCGACGGCATGGAACGCGGCGTCCGGCGCGGCCAGCGCCACCACCGCGCCCTTGAGCTCCTTGGGCAGCACGGCCTCGACGGCCGTCCGCACAGCGGTGAAGCGCTCCGCCGTCAGCGGCTGGAGGGCGTCCTTGTCGTCGGCCTTGTCCTTGTCCCGCGACGGGGGACGCACGGAGGCGACGGGCTTGGGGGGAAGCAGCGCGTGGACAGCGGAGGCGACGTCCGGCGTGGCGGCCAGCTTCAGCGCCAGCGCCTGCACCTCCGCGCGACGCGCGTCCACGCGACGCGCCACCTCGGCAACACCCGAGGCGGACTGGGCCGTGGCTCCGTCCACCGCGCGCGCGCGAAGCGGTCCCGACAGCATCGGGAGATGAGCAAGCCCCAGTCCAATGACCAGGAACGCGAAGAGGAGGAACTTGAGGCGGACCATCGCCGTCCTTTAGCCCATGGGTGAAGGGTTCCGCTTATAGCGTTCACCATTCGGACCCAGCAAGATTCGGGCAGCGGACAACGCGGGCCCGGCCGCCCGGTGGACGACCGGGAAGACCGGGCCCTACACCGAGGCAGGCCCCCGGCTAATAGCTCGGAACGTTCGCCGCCACGTCGTCGGGCAGCCCGTCCGTGTGCACGTCACGGCGCTTGTCCACGGCCTTGCGCAGGGTGCGCTCCAGCCGGTCACGCGCCGCGTCGATGGCGGGAAACAGCGTCTCCGCCCGCTCGGTGACATGCACGGAAGCGAAGTTTGGCATGCGCACCGTCACCCGGCACTCCTTGTCCACCCCACCCTTCGGACCGTTGATGTCCACCAGCGAGATGTCGATTTCCGCCGCCTCGTCGTCCGCATACCGTTCGATGTGGCGCACCAGATGCTCCTGCAGGTAGTCCCTCAGCGACTCCGTCAGGGTCAGATGCACGCCCCGCATCAACACCTTCATGGCATCACCTCCAAGGCTCGAAGATGGACAGCCTCCCGCCCGCCGGTGAGGGGGGCTCTTCCACCCGCCTGCCCTCCAGGCGACGAGGCACCGGTCCCCGCGTCCTCGCGGCGGACGAATCCGACAAGGGCCAGAGTTACCCAGACGCATGGGTGCCGAGCGAATCAAGGTCCTCCTCGTAGAGGACGATGGTGACAGCCGGGAGCTCCTCGCGGAGCTGCTCGAGTTCGAGTTCGACGTGGTCACCGCCCACGACGGACTCGCGGGCCTGCGGGCCTTCGAGAGCACGCTCCCGGACGTGGTGGTGACGGACGAGTCGCTGCCGGGGCTGTGCGGCACGGAGCTCGCCCGGCGGGTGAAGGCTCGTGCGCCACGCACCCGCGTCATCCTCGTCTCCGGATACACCCAGGTGGACGGCGCCGAGCACTGTGACCTGGTGCTGCGCAAGCCCATCGACGTGGAGCGGTTGAGCAGCGCCGTCGGCAGCCTGGGAGACGAGGCCCGCCGCTGGCAGGGCGACGACGACGCCCGGCAGTGAACGGAAGGACTGGCCCCCGGTGCCGCGGCAGGACACCAGACCTACTATGTCCCTCCAGGACATCCACGGGCAGGAGGGACAGACATGAAGTACTGCGCCAGGTGCGGATCGGAATATCGGGACGACATCGAGCAATGCTCGGACTGTCCAGGCAACCCACGGTTGGTGGACGTAGGAGAGATGCGCAGCCGGGGGCTCCCGCTCCCGCATGAACTGGACAAGCGCGTCTTCGTGCGCGCGGGCACCACGGACAACCCGCTGATGGTGGAGGTCTTCGTGGAGCTGCTCCAGGAGACGGACATCCCGGTGCTGGTGCGCGCGGGTCGCTCGGGCGTGGTGGACAAGCTGACCACGGGCACCCTGCTTCCCTGGTGGGAAATCCTGGTGCCCGAGGAGCAGCAGGAGCGCGCCGCCGCCCTCATCGAGCGGGAGCGGGCCCAGGAAGCGGCCACCAACGACGAGGCCGTCAGGGCCGCCGAGGACGAGGAGCGGGAGACCGAGCAGTCGGCCGCCCCCCCATCCGCCCTCTGAACATCAGGGTGAGCGGACGACGGCGCCGGGCGCGGAGGACTCCGGACGGCGGGCCTCGAAGAGGCTCACCCCGGTGACCTTCCACTTCGCATAGCGGGAGTTGCGGCCGAGGAAGGTCTCCAAGTCTTCGTCCACGACGCGGTTGTAGCCCCCGCGCGAGGCATGGCGCAGGTAGGTGCGGCCCTTGCGCTGCACCACGAAGCCCAGGTGCGTCACGCGGGTGGCCTTCAGCGGAAGGTCCTCGCGCAGCACCACGAGGATGGTGCCGGAGGGGATGGAGCGCGCGTGCTCCATCACCCGCTCCAGCGGAATCATGTTCATCGCGAAGGTGCCCACCGGCTGACGCGCCTTGGGGAGTTGGAGCGACTGGGACGAGCGGGACTGCCAGGTCACGGGCGTCAGCGTCTTCGTGACGGCCACCGCGTCCTCGCCCCCGAAGCGCCGTGTCACGTCTCGCAGGAAGCCCTTGCGGATGTTGTTGGGCAGCCACTGCGCCTCCATGAGGTGGTTGCGGTCCTCATAGGCCGGGGCCTGGGCGTAGCGGATGTGCTCGAGCAGCGGCGCGACCTCCGGCTCCGTGCGCGCGAGCCCCAGCGCCAGGGACTGCTCGACGAAGGTGAGGCAGTCCACCGCGTCCAGGCGGAACGTTGGATCAGGGTCGACGCCCGCGCCTTCTCCCAGCGGAGACAGGACATAGGGCGTGTTGACGAAGCGCTGGCTCATGGACAGCAGCCGCTCGGTCAACGGCGCGTTGGACGCCTCCGACACCAGGGCGGCGAAGGCGCTCGCGTCCATGCCCGTCCAGCCGTTGGGGCGCGCGGGGGTGGCCGTGGCCGCCTGGGCCGCCGCCGAGCCGGAGTCGAGAATCCGCGCCGCGCCGGGCGTGGCGGAGTCCTTCGTCGAGGAGGCCGGGGTCGCCTGGGTGACGAGCGCCGCGGCCAGCACCACCGCCCACGTCATTGCGCCACGCCCGCCCTTCGGAGGATGGCCTTGCGCCGGTCATCCTGGAGTTGGAGCGTCTCCAGTTCCTTCTCGTACGACAGCTTCTCTTCGCCCTTGGCGTTCCACGAGGCCAGCACCAGCCAGTCCAGCATGGCGCTGTCTCCACCCTGGTAGAGGATGCGCGCGGCGCCGGCGGCCAGGCCCCGGTCCTTGTCCTCCAGCAGCGGCTTGAGCGCGGGGGTGGCCTTCTTGGCGGCGACTCCCTCGAACAACTCCAGCCCCTGCCGGCGCACGAAGCGGTCCTGCGCGCCGAGCAGCTTGTTGGCGAAGGCGAAGCCCTCGGGCGAGCCCAGGCGGCACAGGCCGCGCGCCGCCGCGAAGCGGGTGCTCTCCGAGTCGTTGGTCAGGTACTCCTTGAGGGGCTTCACCTGCTTGGCGTCGCCCGTCTCACCCGCGGCGGCCAGCATGATGGCGCGCACCTCCAGCTCCTGCTCCTGCTTGGCGGCCGCCATCAGCGCCTTGCCCATCTTCGGGTTGCGCGAGGCGCCCAGGGCCCGGGCCGCGTCCCGGCGAACCCCACTGCTCTTGTCATCCAGCAGCGGCAGCAGCACCTGGACGTTGCGGCTCTTCAGCCGGGCCAGGCCCTGCGCGGCGTACATGCGCACCGTGCTGTCGCCGTCGCCGGCGAAGCGGACCAGGGCCGGCTCCGCGGAACGCGTGTCCAGTCCCGCCAGCACCGCGACGAGGTTGCGGCGGACCCGCTCCTCCAGCACCCGGCGCATGGATTCGTTGATGAGGTCGGCGGCATAGGGCTCCTCGCGCAGGTAGCGCAGCCGGGAGACGGCGGCGGGGACGGCTCCTCCCTGAATGACGGTCTGGATGACCTTTTCCGTCTCGGCACGGCGCTCGCCGCGCTTGGCGGCGGAGGCCTGGGCGGACAGGGCCAGGGGGGGTAGGAGCAGCGCGAGCAACACCAGGAAGCGGGCGGAGAGGACGGACGGGCGCACGGGAGGGGGACGATGGCAAGGGTGGCGCCAGTCGTCAAAGTCCCAGGCACCGGCCGGCCCCCCTCCTCAACGGGGTATGCCCGATTCTTGACCCCCCAAGAGGCGATTGATACGACCGATGCCTCTTTCCCTCCTCTAGAGGCGCCACCCTATGAAGAACCTGACGGTGCTGGTGGCGGTGGCGGGGGCGCTCACCGCGTGCGGCCCCGTGAAGTCCACCGCGAACATCCTCGACGCCGAAGTCCAGATTCAGGCAGCGCGCACGGCTGGGGCCGACAAGTTGGCCCCGTACGAGTGGACCGCCGCCAACCTGTATCTGGAGAAGGCTCGCGAGGAGGTTGGCTACTCCGACTATCAAGCCGGTGTGGATTTCGCGGTGAAGGCCTCCCGCTTCGCCAATGAAGCCCGCGAGAAGGCGATGTCCGTGGCTGGCAGCGATTCCGACACTGGCACTGGCGAACGGACCCCGAACCCGTGACGCACCGAGCGCTCCCGATGACGCGTCCCTCCCTTGCAGCGCTGCTGTCCCTCCTCCTGGTCGCCGGCTGTGTGAGCGGCAGCAAGATTCGCGCGGACACCCAGGTGCTCGCCGCGGATGTCGAGCGGGCCCGCCGCAGCGGCGCCTTGCGCTGCGCCCCGGTGGAATTGGCCACCGCCGAGGCCTACCTCGACTTCGCCAAGGGTGAGCTGAGCCAGGGCAACAGCGGCCGCGCCGCCTCGCACGTCCGCGTCGCCGACACGGCGGTGGACCGGGCGTTGGAGCTGTCGAAGAACTGCGGTCCGCGCCAGGTGCTGGTGCGTGAGCGCCCGGAGGCCCCGCAGCAGCCGCAGCAGCCCACGGAGACCAAGCCGCAGCAGCCCCAGGTGGTGGTCCGCATCGAGGAGACGGACAGCGACGGGGACGGAGTGCTGGACAAGGACGACCCCTGCCCCGACCAGGCCGAGGACACGGACGGCTTCCAGGACGAGGACGGCTGCCCCGACGCGGACAACGACAACGACGGCGTGCTCGACGCCAACGACAAGTGCCCGGTGCTGGCGGGAGTCGCCGACAACCAGGGCTGCCCGGCCGAGGCGCCGAAGGACCGCGACGGCGACGGCATCGTCGACCCGCTGGACAAGTGCGTGGACCAGGCCGAGGACAAAGACGGCTTCCAGGACGAGGACGGCTGCCCGGACCTGGACAACGACAACGACGGCATCGTCGACGCCCAGGACAAGTGCCCCAACGAGACGGGCTCCATGCAGAACATGGGCTGCCCGGACAAGGACGGCGACGGCGTCAACGACGGGCAGGACAAGTGCCCCGACGAGCCCGAGGACAAGGACGGCTTCCAGGATGAGGACGGCTGCCCGGACCTGGACAACGACGCGGACGGCCTGGCGGATGCGCAGGACAAGTGCCCGACCGAGGCGGGTCCGCCGGAGAACAGCGGCTGCGCGGACAAGGACACGGACAATGACGGCGTGGTGGACCGACTCGATGCGTGCGTGGATGAGCCCGGCACGAAGGAAGAGCGCGGCTGCCCGAAGCAGTACAAGAACGTCGTCATCAAGAAGGACCGGATTGAAATCAAGAAGCAGATCCTCTTCGGGTCCGGCTCCGCGAAGATCATCGGCAAGCAGAGCACCGCCATCCTCGAGGACGTGGCATCGGCCCTGAGGGATGCGCCCTGGATTCAGAAGGTCCGCATCGAGGGCCACACGGACTCGCTCGGCAAGGATGAGTCGAACCTGAAGCTGTCGCAGAAGCGCGCCGACGCGGTGATGGCGCAGCTGCTGCGCAGGGGCATCGACCCGGGCCGCATGGAAGCGGTGGGCTTCGGCGAGACGCGTCCCATCGCGCCGAACACCACCAAGGCGGGCCGTGCGCAGAACCGCCGCACGGAGTTCAACATCGTCACGCAGTAGGCAGCCCCGCCCCGGCCACCTCAAGGCCGGGGCAAGCAGGGTCAGCGCCTCCCGGGCTTCCGTCCCGAGGAGGCGCTTCGCTTTTCAGCGCGTGGGGTGTCCTCGACAGCACGCACGGGCGAGCGGCCCGCCAGGGCTTCACGCCGGGCATCTCTCCGCCCGGCCGAAGTCACACAGCAGGCGGTCCCCCACCCCAAGGCAGGGGCATTCACGCTCGCCGCACACGGTGTACGCGACGGGTGTCCCGCGTACGCAGCCCCCAAGGCCGGGGCATTCACGCTCGCCGCACAGGGTGCACGGCGTACGCAGCCCCCAAGGCCGGGACATGCACGGTCAGCGCCTCCGGGAACAGGTCCCGAGGGCGCGTTGCTTTTCAGCGCATCCGCTGCCCTGGAAGTCACGCACGCGAGCGCAACATCCCAGAGGAGTCGCGGACGAAAGGGCCCGCGCGGGCGCGCCCATCAGGCCTCGCGCCAGGGCATCACCCCAGCGAGAGGACGTCAGTCGTCCTTCAGCAGCTCGTGGAGGACCTCGGTGGCGTACGCGCCCCGGGGCAGCTCGAACGCGAGCCACAGGTCCTCGCCCTCCGGCGTCAGCTCGGGCGAGCCCAGGCGGACGCGATACGGCCTGCGCCCTCCTTCCGTCTCGCCCCCACCGCGCTTGAAGTCATCCGGCGTGACGCCCTCTCCGACCAGGAGGCTCGCCTCGAACTCGCCCACCGCGCCCGTGGCGGCCGTCATCTTCGGGCCGAACAACGGCCCGGCGGGGCTCACCTCGAACGACGCGACGCGCGGACCATCCACATCCGGCGCCTCGCATACGAAGAGGCCGCCCGTCTCTTCCTTGCGCAGCACGTCACCGAGCAGCGCGGTGGACAGGGTGCCGGAACGCACGCGCTCCGCGAGCGCCCGGTTGAAGATGCGCGACTGGAAGGCGGAGAGGTACAGCTTGCGCTGGAAGCGCTCGGGCCGCTTCGGAAGCCGCTGCCCCAGCACCAGCAACCTGCCCAGGTCCGCGTTGTCTCCCGCACGGCCGAAGCGCTGTTCGCCGAAGTAGTTGGGAACACCGCCCGCGGACAGTCGCGAGAAGCACTCTCGCGCGGCCTCCACGTCACGCACGCCCCGCAGGCGCAGCTTGAAGCGATTTCCCCGCAGGTGGCCGGTGCGCAGCTTGTTGCCGTGCCGCTTCGACCACAGCACCTGCACGCCCTCCAGCGCGAACTCCCCCAGTCGCGCTTCCGCGCGCGCGGGCACCGAGAGCAACTGCCGCGTGACGGCCTGCCGGTCCTTCATCCCCGCCACGCCGATGTCGTCCTCGGACACGCCCAGCGACGAGGCCAGCGCCCGCACCACCTCGCGCGTGTCCCGGCCGCGCTTCTCCAGCCACAGGTAGAGGTGCTCTCCCTCGCCCGACGGTTGGTAGGCGGGAAGCTCCTCGACCTCGAAGTCTTCGGGAACCAGCTTGAAGGCACCACCACAACCAGGCACATCCGCCGTCAACCGCGGCCAATCCGAATCCGTCGTCACGGCCCCTCGAGCGTCGCCAGCAGCTCCTTCACGCGACGGGCGAGGTCCTCGTCCGCGCGCGACTCCAGAAGCTCACCGGCCTGGAACAGCAAAAAGAACATCACGTCACTGAGCGCCTGTTTGAAGGACGCCAGCGGCTCGCTGCCCAGTTGGGCGCGGTGCCGCTCGAAGGCATCCATCAACCGGGGCTCGGCCAGGCTCCCATCCGACTGGAAGGCCAGGCCCTCCAGCACGGGAGAGGACGACAAGGCCTGTCCGGACAACGCGGCGTTGGCGGCGGCGATGAACTCACGGTCCATGCCCTGCTTGGCCACCTCGTCGCGAATCTCCCGGAAGATGAAGTTGAACACGCGCGCCACGGGGCGAGGGTCCACCGCCGGAGCGGCGCTCGCGACCGGACGCCCTGGGCCCGCGGGCACGGGCGTGGCCGGAGTCTGGGCCCCGGTGGGCCCCACCGTCGGCACGGGGCCGGCGGGCACGAGCAGCGGCTTGTCCGTCAGCGACGCGAAGCCGCCTTCCAGCAACCGGAAGACGACCTTGGTGATGTCGAACTCGGACAGGCGGGCGGCGTGGCCCAGCTCCAGGATGGTGCGCCGGCCGTCGAGCAGCCCCAGCACCCGGTCCTCATCCTCCTCCAGCTTCCCATCCGAGGCACGCTTGCGCGCCACGTACAGCCGGCCATGGGGGATGCGCTTCCGGAAGTGAGCCATCTCGTCGATCTTCCGGATGCTGTCCATCAACAGGCTCTGGGTGGAGAGCTGGATGGAGTGGCTCGCCTTCTCATCCACCGGCTGGTCGATGAGGAAGAAGCTCCCCTCCCGGCACAGGACGATGGCGTGGAAGATCTCGCTCACCTGATGCGTGACGCACTTGAAGAGGTCGTGCGCCTGCAGGAAGCCCTTCTCCACCAGGGCGCGGCCCACCTTGGACGGGGGCTGGCCCTTGAGCGCGGCTTCCACCTGCGTGCGGTCCACGTAGCCCAGACGCACCAGCACCTCGCCCAACCGGTCCGCGGGGTCGTCCGACGAGGCGCCGCGCACCTCGCCGTCCCGGAAGGTGACGGAGCGCTCGCCGCCAGGGGAGTGGACGCGGATGATGCCGCTCCACCGCGACTGGCTGAGGAAGGCCATCAGATCCGACAGCGGGAAGCCGCCCGCGTCACCGGAGAGCACCACGCGCGGCGCGGCGATGGTGCCACCCTCGCTCGGGCCCCGGGAGAAGACGAGCAGGTCCGGGGACGTGGGCATCAGCGCGTACGTCCCCGAGCGCCCCGTCAATGGAGAGGGGCTCTGGCGATCCTCGGGGACGAGTTGCCCCGCGTCGATGCGGAACCTTTGCGTCATCTCCGTGTCAGTCGGCTGCCCAGGCGTTCTTGTTGTTCACCCACTCCAGCTCATCCTCCAGGCTGTGGTTGAGCAGGTCCTCCTGGATGAAGCTCAGGTCGAGCGCGCGCCCGTTGAAGTACACGGTCGGCGTGCCGGACAGGCCCGCCGCGCGGCCCTGGTTGCGGAAGCCCTCCAACTCCTGCTTGTAGGCGTCCGACTTGAGCACCGCCGCGAGCTTCGCGCCGTCCAGTCCCAGCCCCTTCGCCAGCGCGGGCAGCGCCTCCGGCTTGAGGTTCTCCTGGTGGGTGAAGAGGGCGTCGTGCATCTGCCAGAACTTGCCCTGATCCCTCGCCCACAGGGCCGCCTGCGCCGCGGGCACCGCGTTGACATGGTTGGACAGGGGGAACGGCAGGTAGCAGAAGCGCACCTGGGCCGGATTCTTCTTCGCGAAGGCCTCCAGGACGGGACGGGCCTTGGCGCAGTAGGGGCACTCGAAGTCGGAGAACTCCACCACCGTCACCGGGGCGGACACAGCGCCCATGCACATCCGGTCGTCCACCTTGAACTGGGCGCGCTGCTCACGGAAGGCGCCGTAGTACTGGGACAGCTGGACGATGACCTCGGTGGCGGGGCTGCCCTCGGACACCATGCGCGCGGCTACGCGGGCCATGCGCTTGGCGTGGCGGCAGGTGTTGTGCGACTTCAGGCAGGCGCCCAGGGTGTGCGGGCAGCCGCAGTAGCAGAACTCGTCGCTCAGGACGGTGGCCAGCTCCCGCTTGGAGGCCGCGGAGAGCGAGGAGAAGTCCATGCCCGGGATGCCGGAGAGGGCCGCGGCGGGGTCCGTCGGGGCCCTCTCC
>NZ_JABUMQ010000232.1:0-18347 GCF_013336645.1 Myxococcus sp. CA039A
GCCCCGAGTCCCCCACCGCCGCGCCCGCCTCGTGCCGACTGCTGCACCAGTACTGCCCCGCCCTGCCCAGCGGCGTGTACGCGCTGAACCCCTGTGACACCGGCGCCACGCAGCACTACTGCGACATGAGTTCGGAGGGAGGCGGGTGGACCGTCGCCGGCTGGCAGGCGGCCTCGGCCAGGACGAGCCTGGGGCTCACCTCGCGTGGCACGGTGGGAAGCGAGGACTGGTCTCGCGGACTCGCGTGCGTTCCCTTCACCGAGATTCGCGTCTTCAACCGCACCTTTGGCGAAGGCTTCGTCCAGGCCTACCCGGCCCAGACGTGGAACCACACCGCGGTCAACATGGCCATCGGCACACCGGGCATCGCCTTCAAGCAGGGCACCTACGGCCCGGCCAGCTCGGAAATCATGATGGGCTGCGTGGGCTTCAGCTGGCGAGGCGGCGTCTACCTCGAGATTGCCTGCGACAATGACCACGAGGGCCGGGCAAGAGGGCACCTGGCGGACTACGCGGGCGAGTACTGCGCGGGAGGGCGGCTCGACTCCACCTGGGCCTGGAGCGACGGCACCACCTGCCGCTACCGGAGCACGCCCTACACCTGGGGCTTCGCCATCCGCTGACAGGCGCGGGGCCCACGCAGACCTCGCGCGTGGGCCCGTCCCTCCGCTCATCAGTCGTACTTGAGCGCGATGATGGGGTCCACGCGCGAGGCCCTCAGGGCCGGCAGCCACGTGGCGACGAGGCCCACGGTGAGCAGCACCAGCGGCGCGGTGACGAAGGCCCATGGGTCCAGCGCGCTGACGCCGTGCACCATCCCCGAGACCACCCGCGTCAGGCCCAGCGCGCCCACGAAGCCCAGCGCCACGCCCGCGCCCACCGAGCCCAGGCCCTGGAGGAACACCAGCCGCACCACCTCGCCGCGCGTGGCCCCCAGCGCCAGCCTCACGCCCATCTCCCGCGTGCGCTGACTCACCAGATAGGACAGCACCCCGTAGATGCCCACCGCGGCCAGCCCGAGCGCTAGCGCCGCCATCATACCCAGCAGCACCATGTTGAAGCGCTCGGAGCCCAGCGTGCGCGTCACGTGGTCTCCCAGCTTCAGTGACTCCGTCACCGGCTGCCGCGCGTCCACCGCCCACAGCTCGCGTTGCACGGACGCCACCAGCGCCGCGTGCCCTCCGGAGGCTCGCACCAGGAGGTTCTGCGGCAGCATGCGCACCAGCATCCCGTTGAGCGTCGGGGCCACCTGCCCCGAGGCCACGTACAACACCGCGGGCGATTCCCGGTCCAACCCGTTCTCGCGCACGTCGCGAACCACGCCCACGATGACGCGCGGCACGGTGTCCTGCAGCGACGGCACCGTGTAGGCCACACGCAAGCTCTTGCCGATGACGTCCTCGCCCGGCCAGTACTTGCGCGCGGCCGTCTCGTTGATGACCACGACATGGGGAGCCCCCGCCACGTCCGTGTCCGCAAGCAACCTGCCTCGCACCAGCTCCAGCCCCAGGGCACCGAAGTACCCCGGCGACACGGGCCGATACTGGCCAAACCCCACGCCAGGGCCGTCCAGGCGGCCCTCGAACTTGCCGTCGATGGCGAAGCCCATGCTGGGCCCCAGCTCCATCGGCAGGGCGGGCGTGAAGCCGACCGCCGTCACGCCCGGCAGCGCCCGCACCCGCTCCTCCACCTGGCGGTGGAAGCGCTCCAGGGCCTCTCGCTCGCCATAGCGCCCCTCCGGAAGCGACAGGCGAAGCACGTGCACGTCGCTCGCATCGAAGCCGGGGCGGACGACCTGGAGCGCGCCAAAGCCCCGGATGAGCAGCGCGGCCCCCGTGAGCAACACCACCGCGAGCGCCACCTGCCCCACCACCAGCAGCTTGCGCGTCCTGCCGCCCCCAGGCCCCGACGTCGCCCGCTGCGCCCCTTGCCTCAGCGCATCCTGGAGGTCCGGCCGCGACGCCTGCCACGCGGGCAATAGCCCGAAGAGCACTCCCGTCAGCAGCGACACGCCCACGGAGAACACCAGCACCACGCCATTCAAGCCCACCGCCGCGCCCGGCACGGACAGCTCCGGGGGCGCCAGGGCCAGGAGCGCGGGCAGCACCGCCGAGGCCAGCACCACGCCCAGTCCACCGCCGACCACGGACAACAACAGGCTCTCCGTCATGAGCTGCCCCACCAGCCGCCGGGCCGGAGCCCCCAGCGCCGCGCGCACCACCAGCTCCCGCTGTCGCGCCGCCGCCCTCGCCAGTTGGAGGTTGGCCAGGTTCACACACGCGATGAGCAACACCAGTCCCACCGCTCCCAGCAGCACCCAGAGCGCCAGCCGCAGGTCTCCCGCCAGGAACGTCCGCAGGTCCTCCGCGACGAACATCTCCCGCCCACGCAGCAGGTGCGGCGTGTCCGCGCGCAGCCGCTCGGACAGCGTCTTCAGGGCCGCGCTGACGCCCTCCGGCGACAGCCCCGCGCGCACCCTGCCAACGACGTAGAGGAAGTTGGAGTCATCGGTGTTCGTCAGGTCCAGTTGGAGCGGTGTCCACAGCTGCGCCTGCCGAGGATGCTGGAAGGACTCCGCCGCCACGCCCACCACCGTGTAGGGCTGGTCGTTGAGCGTGAACGAGCGGCCGATGATGTCGGGAGCGCCTCCGAAGCGCCGCTGCCACAACCCATGGCTGAGCACCACCACCCGAGGCCCGCCCACCACGTCCTCTTCCGGCAGGAAGCCGCGCCCCAGCGCGGGCCGCACGCCAAACGTCTCGAAGAAGTTCCCCGTCACCCGCATGCCGGACAGGCGCTCCGGGAGCCCATCCCCCATGACGTTGAAGCCCGTGGGCAGCAGCTCCGACGCGGCGACCTGGGAGAAGGGCGAGCCCTCCGTCGACAGCCAGACGTATTGCGCGATGGCCTGCGAGGTCGCCCGCCCGTCCTCATCCTGGCGAAACACCTGCACCAGCTGCTCGGGCTCCGGGTACGGCAGCGGCCGCAGCAACACTCCGTGAACCACGCTGAAGATGGCCGTGTTCGCACCAATGGCCAGGGCGAGCGTGAGAATGGAGACAACGGTGAAGCCCCGGCTCTTGAGCAACAGCCGGACGGCGTAGCGGAGATCCTCGAGGAGGATGGCCACGAAAAGGCTCCTGGTGGGGGACATGGACCCTACGCGGCGCCCCCGTCAGCCATTGCACCGGGTGTCTGTTTTCCCACGCGTGGGACAAGGCAATGACTTCACGGCAAGCCAGGGAGAATCCGGATGAGACTTCCGTCAAGCCGTTCCATGGGGCGACGCCTCGATACTTTCCGGAGAGGGGTGACTTGGAGGTCCACTTGCGCGCCCCCCTCCGCCATGCGAGTGCTTCGCGTTTGGGGTCCTCTGTTCGAGTGAGCTGCCATTTCAATGACTGCTGAAGGAGTCGTCGTGTCGTTCCGGCCCGCGGTTGCGTTGCTGTCGGCGCTGTTCTCTGTCGTCCTGGCCCTGCCCGCCTCCGCGCAGTCGGCCGCTCTGCCCACCTTCAACCTGCAACGGTTGGAGCTGGACCCGGCAGGCCTCGGCTCGCTCGTTGTCAGCACTGGCCGCACGCTGCCCGCGGGCATGGTGCGAGTGGCCGTACAAGGGCACTACGAGCAGCTCCCCTTCCACTTCCAGACGCGCTGGGAGCCGGGCGGCGGCATGGGCCTGGTGGAGAACAAGTTCACCATGGACGTGACGGCCGCCATCGGCGTGCTGGACTGGCTCCAGGTGGACGCGGAGGTGCCCTTCATCGTCACCCAGGGCGGCACCACCTTCATGAACGTGAACCCGCCGGAGGGTCAGGGACTGGGCTCGCCGTGGCTGGGCGCTCGCGCCGCGCTGGTGCGTCCGGACTTCGGCTTCCAGCTCGCCGTGGACGTCTCCGCCGCCCTGCCGGTGGGAAGCAAGGAGCTGCTGGCGCGCGACACCTACGCGGTGCACCCCAGCCTCCAGCTCGGCTTCCTCGCGGAGACGTGGCAGGTGGGCGCCGAGGTGGGCGTCTTCCTGCGCGAGAAGAAGAACCTGGTGGCGCTGTCCGCCGAGTCCGCGGACGTCATCGGCAACGAGCTGCGGCTGGCCGGCACGGTGACGTCGCGCGCCGGAGAGCTGACGCGCGGCGAGGTGAGCCTGCTGCTCGGCGTGCCGCTCCAGGGAGGCCGCACGGGCGCGGAGCTGATGGTGGCCATCCGCCGCCACACCACGTCCTGGATGGACCTCTACGTCATGGGCGGCCCGGGTGTCGGCGCGGGCCTGGACACGCCCACGTTCCGCTTCCTGGCCGGGGCTTCGTTCTCCACCGGCCGGGTGGACTGACGGCGAGTCGTGAGGGCGCCTCGCTCTCCCCTGTTGGGGATTCGATGCGAGGCGCCGCTGCTGCCTACTTGGGCATCACCCCGAAGGCCTTCGCCATCGCGATGCCGATGCCCAACAGGCTCTCTCCCGCGATGAAGCCCGAGGACACGGGCAGCACGGTCTCCTCCGCGAGCTTCGGCGCCTTGCGACGCATCACCTCGGCGATGGCGGAGCCCAGGAAGAAGGCGATGGAGCTGGAGCCGGGGATGACGATGGCCAGCCCGAAGCCCGCGGGTGACGGCACGTAGCCCTTCAGCTTCGCCGGCGCCCACCGCTCCAGCAGGACGAGGACGATGCCGAGCGTTCCGCCACACAGGGCGCCCCAGCGCGCGGTGACGGGCATCGCCGACACGCCCGTGGCGAGCAGCTTCGACACGCCGGCCCACACCATGGTGGCGGGCGCGGGGAACTCGGCCGAACCAAGCACGTCCGGGCTGGGGATGAGGATGTTGAACACCGGCACCACCACCGCCGCGCCAGCCACCACGCCGAACAACTGCGCGACGAACTGCTGGCGAGGGTTGGCGCCCAGAAGCCACCCGGACTTGAGGTCCGTCAGCAGGTCCGCCGCGTGGAGCCCCACGCCACCGGTGGCGTTGGCGCTCATCACGTTGGCGGGGATGTTGCCCGGCGCCAGGCCTCCGAAGATGAGCTGCGTGACGGGCCCCAGCGCCTTCGTCGGCGTGGTGTCCGTCTCACCCGTGACGCGGCTGGCGATGACGCCCATGACGACGGCCAACGGCATGGCCAGCACGCCCGCCCACCACGGAATCTGGAAGAGGTAGGCCATCAGGAAGATGGCGATGGGGCCCAGCACCGCGAAGCCCAGGGGGAACCAGGACGGAGGACACTCGATGCCCGCCAGCGGGTCCGCTTCCTCCTCCTTGGAGCTCTTGCGACCGAACAGGCCCGACAGCGCCTTGAAGGAGCGCGCCACGCTGCGCCACTGGAAGGCGAAGGCCAACAGGCCCGAGGACACCAGCACCGCCGAGCCCGTCCACACCATCCACGTGTTGATGGCCCGGTACGTCACTTCTGGAATGGCACCCTGGGTGACCATGGCGGGCGCGAGGAAGCCGTACGTCAGCACCGCGCCCAGCAGCATGGACCAGCCCGTGCGGAAGCTCACCAGCGCGCCGGCGCCCACCAGCAGCAGGCTGAAGTCGAACGACAGCGTCCACGCGGAGGCCTTCTTGCCCAGGATGGTGAACGGCATGCTCACCTTGTCCGGGATGTTGGTGAGCCACGTGAAGCGAGCATCGCGGAGCAGCACCAGCAGTGCGCCGATGAAGCCCGCGCCCGCCAGGAGCTTGGACTTGCGGCGGGCCACCTCGCCATGCCCGTGCAGGGCGCGGATGGTCTCCGCGGTGGCCGTGCCGGTGGGGAACGGCAGCGCCTCGATGTTGATGAGCTGGCGCTTGATGGGGATGGCCGCGAAGACGCCCAGCGCGGAGATGACGGCGAACCACACCACCAGCCAGCCCGACGGAGGCAGCGCTCCGGTGAGCATCAGCAGCGCGGGGACGGCGGCCATGTTGCCACCGCCCGTCATGTAGCCAGCGGCCGACGCCACCGAGCCCATGGCGTTGTTCTCCAGCGCCGTGAAGTCGTTCTTCAACAGCCTGAGCGAGCGCAGCGTGCCGAACACCGCGAAGGCCAGGATGCACGCCGTAATCGTGACGCCCAGGCTCCAGCCCGTCTTGAGGATGACGTACAGGTTGGACAGGCACATCACCGCGCCAATCAACATGCCCGCGATGACGGCGCGCACGGTGAGCTGGCGCGAGCCCCCCTGGTAGACATTCTTCAGCCAGTACAGCTCCGGGTCCTGCGTCGCGGAAGCACCCGGCTCGCCTGCGTGCGGGTCGGTGGGCTGGAGGCGAAGCCCACTGGGGCTCGGAGTCTGTTGAGGGGGGGACTGGCTCATTGGGGCGGCAAAGATAGTGCACGCCCCTTCCCCGACGAAGCATTCACTCCGGCAGGCAAGCGAAAGGGGCGAGGCATTCCTGCCCCGCCCCTCCGTGTCGCCGCACGGCGTCACGCCCCGAGATCAGGCGTGGTCGTGCCCACCGGCCCCGTGGTCGTGCCCACCGGCCCCGTGGACGTGGCCATGGGAGAGCTCTTCCGAGGACGCCTGGCGGATGTCCTTCACCGTGACGTCGAAGTGGAGCGTCTTGCCGGCGAGCGGGTGGTTCAGGTCGATGACGATGTCGTCGCCCCGCACTTCCTGGATGCGCAGCGGGATGTCGCCCTGCTCCGTCTGGGCCATCAGCGTCTGGCCGGGCTGCGGGTTGAAGCCAGGGGGCAGCATGGAGCGCGGGACGACGCGCACGCCCTCGGGGTCATGCTCGCCGTACCCCTGGGCGGGCTGCACCACCACCTGCTTGCTGTCGCCCTGCCCCAGGCCCTCCAGGGCGCCCTCCAGGCCTGGGACGATTTGGCGATGCCCGTGCAGGTAGGCGAGCGGCTGATCCGGCGCGCTCTGGTCGATGACCTGTCCGTCACCGAGGTGCAGCCGGTACTCCAGCGAAACAATCGAATCCTTGGTGACCCTCATGCGGGCTCCTATGTCGGGTGAGGCGGTGAGACGGTTTACCGGTGGGAAGGATGGGGACGGTTTATGCCCGGCGTCAGGAGGCAGTGGGGCCTGTCGCTCGCTCGACGTCCGTGCGGGCAGGCGGTTCCCCGCGCGCCACGTACACGGCGGCGGCCAGGTCCCCGGTGACGTTGAGTGTGGTGCGGCACATGTCCAGGAAGCGGTCCACGCCGAGGACGAGCCCCAGGCCCTCCACCGGAATCTTGAACATGCCCAGAATCATCGCGATGACCGGGATGGAGCCCGCGGGCACGCCGGCGGTGCCGATGCCGGCCAGGATGCAGATGAACATGATGAGCGCCTGCTGCCGCAGGTCCAGGGGCACGCCGTATACCTGCGCGAGGAAGAGCACGGTGACGCCCTCGAAGAGCGCGGTGCCGTTCTGGTTCATCGCCGAGCCGGCGGTCAGCACGAAGCGCGACACGTTGGGCGGAAGCTTGAGGTTCTCCTCGGCGACCTTGAGCGCGGTGGGCAGCGTGGCGCTGGAGGAGGACGTGGAGAAGGCGGTGACGATGGCCAGGCGGCTGTCGCGGAAGAACTCGATGGGGTTGCGGCCCCCGAGGAAGCGCACCGACAGCGAGTAGACGATGAACATGTGGATGGCGAGCGCGAGCAGCACCGTGCCCACGTACGCGGCGAGCTGTCCGAGGATGCCCAGGCCCAGCTTCGCCGTCATGGCGAACAGCAGCGCGGCCACGCCGAAGGGCGCCAATTTCAGCACCCCGTCGATGAGCTTCATCATCACGTCGTAGAGGCCCTGGATGGTGTCGCGCAGGTGCCGCACGGGCTCGCCGGGGGTGAGGGCCACGCCCAGTCCGAAGATGAGCGAGAAGACGATGAGGCCAATCATGTCTCCGTCGGCCGCGGCCTTCAGGGGGTTGGTGGGCACCATGGACATCAGCACCGCGCCGAAGGACGTGTCGGACGGGGGCGGCGCCGCCTTGATTTGAGTGCCGCTTCGAGCGAGCGCGAGGGCCTCTTCGCTGAGGCCCACGCCGGGCTGGATGAGGTTGACGAGCACCAGGCCGATGAGGACGGAGATGGTGGACAGGACGACGGTGTAGCCCAGCGTGCGGACGCCCAGGCGGCCCACCTGCTTCAGGTCGAGCTCCGCGACGCCCATGACGAGCGCGGCGAAGAGCAGCGGCACCACGAGCATGAGCAGCAGGCGGATGAAGATCTGCCCCACGGGGGACGCCACGTTGGTGACGGTCCAGTCCAGCCAGGGGGCACCGCCGGCGAGCGCGTTGGCGGCGAGTCCCGCCACCGTGCCGGTGACGATGCCGATGAGCATCTTGTGGTGAGCCTTCATCGAGCAGCCTCTCCGCGTGCCTCCGGCAGGAGGGCAATGGGGCGCGCAGCCTACCGGCAAAGGAAGGTGGCGCCCACCCTTCGCATGGGACAAAGCTGCGGTCTCCCGTGGAAACCCTCGTCCAGCTCACTGAAGGCGCCGTGTCCCCTCCCCTCTTCCGGCGCCTGTTGCGGCGGCTGGGCGTGCTCGGCCGCGAGCGACTGAAGGACACCTACCAGACGACGTTCTGGTACGACTTCGGGCCACCGACCAACGTGGTGGAGGACGTCATCTCCAGCTTGCGGCCCCAGGTCGCCGGGAAGCGGCGCATCGCCGGGGTGGAGTGGTGGCTGTCGAGGATGTATCCGACGGACGTGCGCGTGGACTTCCACCAGGACCGGGACGAGAAGCTCGCGCTGCGCACGGGGAAGCTGGTGCATCCGCGCATCAGCAGCGTGTTGTTCCTCAACCGGGTGCGCGGCGGAGCGCTGGTGGTGACGCGAGAGAAGCCGGACGAGGCGAATCCGTCGCTCGCGCCCTCGCGCATGGACACCGCGGACCTGGTGACGCCGCGCCCCAACCGGCTGGTGCTGTTCGACGGCACGCTGACGCACGGGGTGCTGGACGCGGAGAACCAGATTCCGGAGGGGAAGCTGCCGGGGCGCTCGCGGCTGAGGCGCACACTGGTGATGAACTGGTGGGGACACCGGCCCACGGACGTGCCGCGCTGGTCGGAGACGCGGCTCTACCGGGCGCTGGGGGGCTGAGGGAAGGCGGCGGCCGTCTCGCGCAGACGGTGGGTGACTCGTTCGGCCCACTCGGGCTCGATTTCCAGGCACGCGGGCTGGCGGCCCAGACGCAGGGCGGCGGCGGGCATCGAGCCACTTCCGGCGAAGGGGTCCAGCACGGTGTCGCCGGGGCGGCTGTACGTGCGCACGAGCGGCTCGACGACGGAGAAGGGCTTGTGGTGGGGGTGGCTGCCCCAGCGCGCGGCGTCGCCGTCATCGTCATAGCCGCCGACGACGGCCCAGACGGTGGGCATGTCACCGGGGGCGAGCACGGGCTCGGGGGTGCGGGCGATGACGAGGGCCACCTCGTAGACGCGCAGGGTCTGCTCGTTGGCGTTCTTGTCGGTGGTGCGCTTGCCCCAGGTGAATTCGCCGCGCAGGTGGGGATAGCCCAGGGCCCTGGCGGCGGTGACGATGGGCTCCTTGCCGAGCAGGTTGGTCCAGATGACGAGGGGGGCGTCCGGGGTGAGGTGGGCCAGGGCGCGGGAGAGCCAGGCCTCGGAGAAGGCGCGGTAGTCGCGCACAGTCTCGAAGCGGACGATGGGGTTCTGGTCGATCTTCTTGTGGGCGCGTGGGTCTCTCAGGTCGCCGCCCTTGCGACGCCGGGTGAGCAGGCAATAGGGAGGGTCGGTGAGCAGGAGCGAGGCGCGGCGGTCGCCCAGGGCGGCGCGGTAGCCCTCGGGCTCGCGAGAGTCGGCGCGGATGCAGCGGAGGGCGTCGGAAGGGAGCGGGGAAGTCATCGTCCGGGACGGCACCCTACACGGAGGGCAGCGAGGCTCAAGGCCCGACGTGTGGGCCCCGCCTCCAGGTAGCATGCGAAGCCGGTACGGGAGGGGTCTCCGAATGCTGCGTCCGGGTACGACGGTCCCATGGCTGCTCCTCATGCTGGGATGCGGAGCCTCCGGGCCAGCCAGGCAGGGACGGTCCGGCACCTATGCCCAGGCCCTCGACTCGGCGACGTCCGCCTGCGAGCAGAACCCCGCCTACTGCGCCGCGACGGCGGGGCAGGAGCGCATCGTTCCGCTCGCCGTACGGGCCGCGCAGGTATCCGCGGCGGGTAAATCGTGGATGGAAATCGAGACTCTCGTCGAGACAGGGATCCGCGAACGCCTCATCGACTGCGCGAGGAGGGCTGACGCCGAGGTGAACCGCGAGGAGTTTGGAGGGCGGAGCCCGACCCGTGCCGACTGTGAAAAGGTCGTGGGCGGGACGAAGGAGAATCCCGTCACGGGCGCGATGATGCTGGGACGCAAGAAGCACGCACTCGCGCTCGACTGTGCCGAAGCAGCTCTCGGACAGAGCCTTCCCGCCCGCTTCCTGCGTGAGCAGCGCTACCGGAGAGGGACTCGTTCCCAAGAGCCGGAGCTGGTCACCCATCAAAAAGAACTGGACCTCCTGCGCGCGGGTGCGAGCAAGGCCCTGGAAGGAACGGTGGTGCCCGACCTCATCCTCCACACAGGCAACCCGGTTCAGGTCCAGCGGGTCTACGATTTCAAGTTCCCCTGCCCCGACACCAATCCCCCCGCATGGAGACAGTCGCCGCCAGGCAATCCACTCCGGGCCCGGCACCAGGGCGACGCGTACCGAATGACGTTTGGTACGACTCCCGTACTGGTGACGCCCAGAGGCATGTTCCCATGAGCGAGCACTTCCCTCACCTTCGCATTGAGTCGGACGAGCAGGGCTACCTCGTCCTCCGCGACGGACTCACCTTCTGCTTCTATTTCCACCGCGCTCATGAAGGGCTCGGGCCCGCCATCCTTCAAGCGCTGGAGCGCTTCCAACGAGCACTGCCCCCACAGACGCTGACCCTCCAGCCCGACTCGGAAGGATATTGGAGGACCCTGAAGCCCTCGGACTGGGAGCACATCCAGCGCAGCCTTCTTCAGGACGAATGGCCCCAGGTCACCCTCATCAGTGATTCCAAGGGCGTTCCCGAGTTCTCCTTCAGTTACTCAGGAGTCCCGATGGACGTCACCACGAGAGGTGATTCCATCGGTCGGTCCTGCGTCGCTACCTTCGGCCTGCCGACGGAGTATCTCGAACGCCATGGCCCCGAGCGTGTCCGTGAACTGGCGTTGGAAATCGCAGCATCGCTCCCTTTCACCTCGGGCTACGCGAGCCTCTGTTTCAACGCCCCGCTGGACCTCATGGGTGTTCGCCAACGCGTGCGTGAGCTGGCTTTCAGCTATCCCGGTATGGAGATCATCGACGACTCCGTCAGCCAGGACATCGGCTCGCGGGTACGCGGGGCACACTGGCTGACGTTCTTGGGACAACCCCTGCTGAGCGCGCTCGGAGGTGCAAGCAAACTCCGCGCGCGACTTTCGACATCTGGAACCCAGGTACTGGAGTTGGATGGCGAGCGTGCCGTCGTCTCCCTGGGAACGTGGCCCGAGGCGGGGGACTCGACACGAGGTGCGACACTACCGGCCTATCGCGAACTCGCCCGCATCCTGGAGCCGTGGCTCTACCACCGCGACTCGGACACGCTCTACGACCCAGACTTCCCACCCGAGGAGCAGCTTCGATGGGAGCGCCGCTTCCTCGACTGAGAATGCCTCGGGGCAGTCACTTCAACGAAAGCCCTTCCAGCGTCACCGTGCGCCCCTTCGCGTCCCACAGCTTGAGCACATAGTGACCCGGATCCAGGTCGGTGGTGTGGTCCACGCGGACCACCAGGGCCTGCGCCACATCCTCACGCAAGGGAGCCGTCTGCCAGTGGGACAGGACCTTGTGGCTTCGCCCACGCGCATCCGTGAGCGAGGCCCCTGTCGCCACCCATCCCGCGCCCCCTGGCAGCGCTCGCAAATCCACGCGAATCGCCCGCCAGCGCATCTGATGCGTCACGAACCGTGATTGCGAGACACTGACCTCGGGATGGGCCACCACCTTCGTGGGAGTCAGAGGCCTGACTGCGAGCTCCTCGGGGTTCTCCAGCGCCGCCACGAGCGACTCGACCCCTCCCGACGACCGACCTTCCAACTGGAGCCTGTCCAACTCGAACCGGGCCTGCGACAGACGACCCTTCAGCTCCTCCACCTCCTGCCGGTAGGACTCCACCGAACGAGCACGGCGATAGACCTCCACCTGGGGTTCACCCAGCACCGCATCCACCACCAGCACGAACGTCACCTGCTCCGGCGCCGCGCCGTCCCGAAAACGCAGCCCCAGGCGCAGCCGCTCACCCTCCCGGAGCGCACTCGACGGAACGAGCGCGAGGTGGTCATCGGAGATTCCCAGTCGCTGGAAGCGCTCACGCCCCTCCAAGGAGAGTTCGTCCGGCAGGATGCGCGCGTCGAAGAAGAACGTCGTGGAGCGCCCCGGAGCGATGCGAATCTCGGGGGCAGGCACACGCGGCTCCGCTCCCACTTCGATTCGACGCACGGGGGCCAACTCCCCCCCCAGGGCGACCATCATTCCCCACGCGACCACGAGGACTGAAGACGCGGCAGGCAAATCACAACCTTCCCAGGTATCTCGTCGCGGTGACCGTCAACTGGGGCTCCGTCAGCTTCAGCTCCGGGGTGCTCGACGGGTCGTAGGGGACGCCCAATTCCTTACGGCCGTACCAGGTGATCTGGAGGCACAAAGGGACGCGCCTGCCATCGGGGAGTTCGGCTTCCGTGAACCAACCGAAGTAGCGCTCCTTCCCATGGAAGAGAGTGCCCTGGAACCGGGTGCCCACGGGAAAGGCGATGGGATCTCCGGCATCGTCCACAACACCGCCATAGCCAAGGATGGGCTTCTCCGCGGCGTAGGCGGTGATGGGCCCTTCTGGCGGGACCGGTATCAGCCGTCGCCCATCGAAGCGAGGGATGAGCCAGAGTCTCCCGTCGGTCACCACGCTGGGTAGCTTCCAGCCCATCTTCGTCATGACCTCGATGGTCGACTGCGGGCATTCCTGTTCCGGAGACGTCGTCCGGACCTGAGGCGCCCCCCCGGCACAAGCTCCCGCGAGGCATGCGACCGCCGCTGTCTTTCCGAGGGTGCTGCTCACGGATGAGCGCTTCCTCGCGGAGGGTGACACCTCATTGGTGGCCTCCACGGCGCGCTCGACCTTCAGGACGGGCGCCTGCAAGGGAGCCTCGGGAGTCACCTCGACAACGCGAGGCGGCGACGAAGAAGCGGCTGTAACAGGGGTGTGAGGGGGACGACTCGTCACGACGGAACTTCCTTTCTCAGCAGGGGGTGGAGGGGGGACGACCGCCTGCATGGAACTCGGGGAGGGCTCGCGGCGGGCAAGGCCCACCGCCGCGAAGCAGATGACGAGGAGCGCGACGACTCCGACTCCAATCGTCCAGCCGCGCGACCTTCGCGCCGGGGTCCGCTCGGCCCGCGGTGACTCCACCGGGGTGACAACTTCCGAGCCCGCGGCAACCGAGTCCTCGACGAGCGGCGCGACCAGGAGCGCTTCGGCGACGGACTCCTCAGGTGGCCGCGACTCCTCGGGCTCCGGCGTGTGCGGGTGGGACTCCGACGAGCGCACCAGTTCGGGCACCATGCGCACCCGAGGCGTGTCGGCCTCCACGTCACGAGGAGACTCGGGGTCCGGAGGTCGGTCCAGCGACACCTTCCACGCCGGCTGCCGCTTCTCCTTCGCGACCTCCCAGAGCGCCTGCAACAGCGCCTCCGTGCCCGCGTAGCGCTCCTCGGGGCGCTTGGCCAACAACCGCAGCGCGATGTCTCCCAGCGCGGGAGGCACCTTGGGATTGACGACGTGCGGAGCCCGGGGCGTCACCGTCTCGATGGCCGGCAGGAGCCGGTCGTACGGGAGCCTCGGGTCGAACGCGTAGCCGTCCGTCAGCGACTCGTACAGGAGCGCGCCCAGCGCATAGAGGTCGCCGGGGATTCCCGCGTCGAACCGCGCGCCCTGCTCCCACTGGCCCTCGCGCAGGAAGGCCACGCACTCGGGCGGCAAGAGGTGCGGCGAGGCCGGCGCCACGCCCACCGTCAGCGTCGTCGCGCCCGGCATCCGCACCGTGCCCAGGTCGATGAGGAACGGGCGCTCGTCCTCGCGGCGGATGAGCAGGTTGTCGCCCTTCACGTCGCGGTGGTGCAGGCCGCGCCGGTGCAGGTCCGACACCGCGCGCACCACCTCCGTGAACACGGACAGGAGGTGCGCCGCCGACGGCTTCACCCGCCAGCGCCACTCATGGAAGGTCTCTCCGTCGATGAAGTCGGTGACGAAGAACAGGTAGCCCTCGGGCGGCTCCGGCCAGCGGTCCACCGCGTGGACGCGCGGCAGGTTCGGATGGGGCGCGCAGGCCAGGAGCGTGGCCACCTCGTGCGACAGCCGACCATTGACGTCCTCCTCCTCGGACACCTGGGGCCCGGCGGGACGCAGCGCCATCTTCATCGTGTAGAAGCGCCCTCCCCGCTCGACCTTGAACACACGGCCGAAGCCCCCCGCGCCCAGCGAGGCCACCACATTCCAAGGCCCCACCACGCTGCCCGGCGAGAGCTGGTCCGGATGGAACGGCGGAGACCTCACGGCGACGACCCCTCCCGCGAAGTCCCGCCTTCCTCGAAACTCCCCAGCCCATGCGCGCTGGAGCCCGCGGACGCCCACGCCTCAATGCGCGCGGCACCCCGCGGAACGAGGGGCTCGGTGACCACCCAGGGAACGGGGTTGAGCAAGGGTAACCTCCAGGGTTGACCCTAGCCTTTCTTCAGGGACTGTCACGATTTTTCCCACCCGGCAGGTGGGTAGGCTCCGGCGCGGGGAACCCAACGTCACCCGTTGGCTCCGGGCCATCCTCCCCGCTCAGTCCGAGTCGTGCTCGAGCGCGTCCACCTCGTCGCTCGCGGCCACCGTGAGCGCGGCCTCCGCCCAGCGCCCGCGCAGCCGGGACTCGGAGGCCAGCGCCTCCTCCCAGGACGGGCCATCCGGAAGCAGCCGCGTCGACTGCGTCAGGACCAGCCGCTCCAGCGCCAGCTCCTCGCACAGCGCCCGCAGCCCCTCGGCATCCAGGCCATTCGAGACCAGCCACGCGTCGCGCTTGCGCACCGGCACCGCGCGCTCGCGCCACCACCCGGCCTCCGCCTCCGCCACCTCGTCGGCCGTGGGTGACAGCCCCATCGTCCGGGCCCAACCCGCGAGCAGCGCCCGTCGCAGCCCCGCCTCCGCCAGCGCCCGCGCGTCGGGGGCCTGGCTCAGCACCTCCAGCACCTGCCCCGAGGGCACGACGGCGTCGGGGAGCCGGGTCACGTCCTCCACCAGGCGTCGCCGCCGCACCAGGGACGAGGGGGACCGCCGGGTCCCCGGCACGGAGGGTGCTCGCGAAGCCACCCACTGCGCGGCGGCCAGGATGCAGGCCCGCGCGTCCTGTCGCTTCAAGTCCTCCACGCCCTTCGAGAACCAGCGCTCCCAGGCGTCCCGTGTGGCCTCCGACCACCCTTCCCGCGCGCGCTCCATCAACCGGGACCACGTGCGCTCCTGGTAGAAGAACGCGCTCGCCACGTCCACCAGGCCCCGGGCCAGGCGCGCATTCAGCACGCCCGCTTCCCGAGCCCGCTCCGCGACATGCCGGACGTTGACGAGCGGCACGGTGAGCGGCCTCCAGCCGTGCTCCGAGTCCGCGTGCAGCAGCGCCACCTCCGCGTCGTCGGAAATCACGCCGTCGCGATACCACTCGAAGATGCGCCCGACGCCCACCATGCCATGGGGCGCCAGCTCCACCGCGCGCAGCGCGCCCATGCTGGAGCCGCCGAAGACAGCCACCCCCGCCTCCAGCGCGGCCAGCAGCTCGTGGTGCCACACCGACGGCTGCGCCTCGAAGACGCCATCCACCAGCGCTATCGCACGGGGCCTGGCACCGAGCGCGCGCCACACATCGCCCTGTCGGGCCGGGGGCAACACCACGCAGGGGGCCAGCTTCCGCGCCTCCTCCGCGGGCAGCGAGGGCCCCAGGAAGACCACCAGTTCCTCCGCGCGCCGCTTCATAGGAGCTCCGAGATGAGCATGCCCGGCACCACCACCCGCCGCACGTGCAAGCCGGGCACGGGCGCGTCCAGCTCCACCGAGGCCAC
This sequence comes from Myxococcus sp. CA039A, assembly GCF_013336645.1. Taxonomy (NCBI): domain Bacteria; kingdom Pseudomonadati; phylum Myxococcota; class Myxococcia; order Myxococcales; family Myxococcaceae; genus Myxococcus; species Myxococcus sp. CA039A. The sequence continues at coordinate 16,071 of NZ_JABUMQ010000232.1, forward strand.
GCGAGCAAACCCCGCGCGCTTCAACCGCGTCAGCACCCGCCGCACGGCCACGTCGGCCGGCCCCCTGGCCACCGCGCCCTGGTCCGGCAGCTCTCCCGCCCGTCGCCGCGCGCGCACTCCCGCGCAGGCCTCCGCGAAGTCCCGAGCCGCCTGTCGGTCCACCGACGCCACGTCCTCGCGCGCGCCGTGGATGTCCGTCAGGCGCGACTGCGCCGCCTCCAGCAAGGCCTTAAGCAGCGCGGTGTCACGCTCCAGCGCGCACGCATATCCCGCCGTGAGCGGCACGGGCCCTTCCTCCTGGTCCACCAGGACCGCCGCGCCCACGGGCAGGCCCACCGCGCCCGGCGTGCGCGCGGATGGCGTGGCATCGAACAGGTACACCGCGAAGCCACGCTCCCTCAGACGCTCGGCCAGCGCCGCCGTCCGAGGCACGGCCTTCTCCAGCTCCGCCGTCCGCAGCATGCGTCCCCGCACGGTCTCCTCGGTCCACCCCTCCGGAAACACCCGAGCGAGCTGATCTCTTTCAGTGGCCTCCAGCAGCGCGTGCAGCAGCGCTCGCGCCGCCTCCGGATGCGCGCCGGAGCCGTTGCTCGTCCATGCCGCCGCCACCGGCCCCAGCGAGGGGCCTCCCGGGGGCGTCACATGGACACCTTGGGCGGGCACCCAGACCGCCTGGCCCGAGCCCAGCTCCGTCGCCTCGCGCCACGCACACCGCACCCCGTCTGCCCACAGGCGGGGTTCCACGAGCGCACCGGCCGAGCCCAGCGAGTCCGCGCCCCACAGCGTCCCGAGCCGGCCCTCCAGTTCGGCGCGAGAACCCCAGGTGAGCCGCCCTGGCACCACCGTCTCCGCCGCCCACAGCTCCGCGGTCTCGAACAGCGCGCCCCACGCGGCCTCGTCCGGGGTGAGCCCCTTGCCGTTGCACACCTGGAGCACGTGCCCGCCCGGGCGCACCGCGCACGCCACCTCCACACCCGTGCGGTCCAGCCCGGTGACGCGCGCCACCCGCGTCACCCCCATGGCCCGGGCCAGCCGGGACGACGTCATTCGCTCGAAGGACACACCCGGCGGATAGCACTTCGGCCGGGAACGGTCAGCAGCGACGCGTGAAGCCCTGTCACCCGCGGCGGCGCGGAGACCCGCGGCGGACCGGGCCTTAATCGGACTTAATTCCGCTTAATCCCTGGCGGATGAAGACGTCTGGGATAAGGCGCCCACTCGCCGGACGCGACTGGCTTCGCCAGGGCAGACATCCGGTGGACGGCGAGCTGACACACAACCGATGGAGTCGAACCATGTCGAAGCACTTCGTGCGTTCGTTGTTCCTGGGGGCGGTGGTGGCATGCGTGAGCGCTTGCGGCGGCGCGGAGACCGAGCCGCGAGAAGCAGAAGTCGTCGTGGATGACGTGGAGCAACGGGCGTGTGCCATGGGCACGTTCCAGAACAATTGTCGTGACTGGGGCGCGGGCGGCTACTCGGACCCCGCCTGCACTGGCGGCACGTACCGATGGAAGTTCTGGGCCTGCAAGCAGTACCAGGCTGGCACCCAGAAGTACCGCCAGGAGTGCGGCACCGAGCAGTACGTCTGCGGGAGCAGCGCGACGAGCCGCCCGTCCTCGAGCGTTTCGGCGTGCGTCCAGAACTGCTAGCCGTCTGACTCGCCGCCGGGCGGAGCAGTCCCTCCGCCCGGCCTGCCACTCAGCTCCGACAGCTCCATCAGTGGCACTCCTCATCACCTCCGCGCCTACACACGCCCCTCAGCGGCGTTCCTCGCCGTCGGATGTTCTTCGCGGAATTCGCTATCATGCTGGCGCCGTACAGACATGAATGCTTCTCCGGGAGGTCACGTGCGAAGAGTGCCTTTGAGGGGTGTCTCGTTCCTGGTGGCGAGTCTGGTGATGGGCTGCGGTGGCGTGGCGGCGGAGGAGTCAGCACCCGCTGATTCCTCACAGGAGCAGTCGCTCGCGCCGAGCTGTCCCACGGGTTACACGGATGTCTATCTCTGGGCCTGCAAGCGACTGGCGGCCCACGCGCCTCCCTGCAACTACGGCGGGCCCGGGCACTACAACGTCCTGCATCTGTATTGTCAGTCGGGCACGGAGTTCTACGACGCGGGCCCTACGGGCGACTACGCCTGTGGGGATTGCTTCTAAACCAACGATCTCGATTCTCGCACGACGTCAGGAGGCACGCCTGAGGTCGGCTCGGCGCAGGGATGGACAGGCAGAGCGCTGTGCATTCCGCGCGTTGAGGTAGGCATGTACCCGCACCATGAGC
>NZ_JABUMQ010000233.1:0-18320 GCF_013336645.1 Myxococcus sp. CA039A
GGGGAGGGATTGTGCTGAACGGCAATCACTGGCGAGGACGGGGCGCGGCGGGGGAGATCGGGCACATGGTGGTGAAGCCAGGCGGCGCGCGCTGCGGGTGTGGGCGACGGGGCTGCATGGAAGCCTACGCGGGGCGTGCGAATCTGGAGCGCAAGGCGCGCAAGGCCGTCCGTCGAGGTGAGAAGACGCGCCTTTTCGATTGGATGCAGAAGCAAGGCCGCACGCGTTTGACCAGCCGTGCCTGGATGAAATCACTGGAAGAGAAAGACGCGCTGGCCACGAGGCTCATCGACCGGGCGGTGCGGATGCTGGGCGCGGGAGTCGCCTCCGCCATCAACCTGCTGGACGTGGACGCCGTCATCCTGGGCGGTGGTCTGGGGACACGGCTGGGACCTGTCTACGCGGACCGGATTCACGAGGCCATGCGTCCACATATCTTCGTCCCGGAGCGGCAACCCCCTGTCCTTGTGGCGGAGTTGGGGGAGCTGTCAGGAGCCATTGGGGCGGCGCTGCTGGCAGAGCCCGCGATGAAATAGTCCCGAAAGGTCTGTTCTTTCTTGATTTCAAGCCTGCCGTAGCGATAGGCACTCGACTCGAAGTTGTGCCAGGCGTGTCTGTCAAGGCATGAAATCCACACGCTTTGTCCATGATTCTAGGATGACTGACGTTTCTCGTTTTCCCATCGCGAGTGTCAGCCCCAGGCTGTAAAGTCGTCGGCACTCTGTTCGTGAGTTTGTCCTTCAGCACGTGTCACGGCGTGACTTCCTTGGAGATAGCGGATGCGTAGGACGGGTATGGGACATGGGTTCGGCTCTGCGCCGAACACCTATTCCTGGAGGTGTGTCAGCGGCGTGATTCTCATGCTGTGGTTGGGGGGGTGTCGCCCTTCGCCAGCAGAAGACTCCACTGCCGAGGCGGTACCTGAAGATGTCAGTCCCGTGGTTCGGGAATGGCATCCCAAGCCGACAACAGAGCCAGCGGTCAAGAAGGTGGGCGAGGACTGTACCGCGCACGGCGCTTCAGAATGCGCGAGTGGGCTCTGTGTCCATGGTCGGCCCGAGCGAGGCGCCGGCTATGTTTGTAGCAACAAATGTGAGTCAGCAGCTCAATGTCCACCCGGTTGGCGATGTGTGAGTGTGGTTCCAGGTGCGAAGTCGTCCGTCTGTCTGTTGCCGGCAAAGGGACAGGCTGCCCCATCTCCTGACCCTCGCTGAGTACGTGTCCTCTGGATGCCGTGGTTGAAGAAGCCTTTCGAATCAAGCTGTGTAATGAAATGGAACGTCATGAAAAAGCTGGCATTGCCCAGACGATGGAGTTTTTTCGCAGGTGGACTCGCGATCTTCTTGGTGGGGCTGGGCGCCTATGCGCTCGACGAAGACGTCTTGTCCGAGGAAGAAATCAAGAAGATGGTGGAGCAGGCCACGCTGAATCCCTTGCCACCACTAGGGGGCCCGGGCAGCTTTGGCGCTTCGCCTGAGAGTCGCGTCGCGCTCGGCTCACTCAAGCCGACCTACTCACATTCCGACATGACGCTGGATGGAGTGTTGGGAGATTTGAAGCTGACGCGAATCGCTTCGGGGCCCGTCGGCGCGTGGAATGTGGGCGCCCCTGGGAAGATGCTGGGTTCGCCCTTCGGGTATGCGGGTATCGGCGCGGGCAAACCCTATCCGCGGCTGCGCTGGTGGCACAATCTGTATAGTTTCATCGCCCATCGTTATGAGTATGAAACCCTGTGCGAGAACCCTCCGAATTGGCCAGACCTTTGTCTGGACCTCTATGCCTGGGACTTGTACGGAGGGCCAGCGGGGACGATGACGTCCTTTGACGACTGTGGAACGATGATTGGGACGGATGGCTGCTTTGGTACCAATTTCTCGGAGCAGTCCCTCAAGATTCAGTTGGTGGGGGAGAGCATCGTCGTCCACGCACCCGATGGTCGGTATTTCTACAATCATAAGGACAATCGGGGGCATGGCAGCTTCGAGGAGACACTGAAAGGATTTCGCACCTGGGACAGTGTGACGTTCCTCAGCTACATCGAGCCAAAGCAGTATGACGAGGGCTCCTGTGCCGAGGAAGGCAAGGAGGACGCCGGAACGGACCTGTCGAACTCGTGTCATCGGCGTATCGCTCGCCTGTACTATGACGTCCCGACGGAGTGCGCGGGCAGCAGTCCGGAGGAGACCGCGCAGACCCTGGGCGCCGCATCGCCTGTGCTTCGTTCCGCCGTGGCTCTGAGTGGTGACCGCCTCATCTTCCATTACCAGCGACTGCTTTCACGCGTACCGACGGAGATTGACCGCACGCACGAGTGTGTCCTGAGTTCGGTGGATCTGCAGGGCAAAGATGGTGCGGTGGAGACATCTGTCGTGACCTACCATTACCTGGACAACAAGGCGGGGCTCCTCTCCAGGGTCGAATGGCCAGACAGGGCAGGTGGAACGGTCACCGGGGCCAAGCTTGAATATGCCTACACGGTGCCGGGCAGCACTGAGGGCTGGGAGGTGAAGCGTGACGGGGTGGTCATCGTCAGGCAGTCGATTTCGGCGAACAATGTGGTCGTGAAGGACACGGACGGCGACGGCGACTCGGTTGCCAAGAACACCTTCTTCGTCAGCGCCGAGGCCAATGGATGCCCTCCTGGGTACTTCGAGGGGGTCGCGGCTTGTCGGAGCCAGGACCAGTATTTCATTTCGTACGGTGCGACGCTCGGAGACGGTACCGGGACGACCGTGAGTGAGGTCGCACGGACATTCAAGATGACCTTGGCGGGGGTGAACCCTCAAGGCGATCAAGGTCCTCGGCTGACGTCTGCAAAGGTGACAGCAAGTTGTGGGGGCGCCTGCGTCGGAGTCGAACCCAATCCGCCAGGGGATGGCTGGTTTATCGACAAGCTCGGTAATGCGGTGGATGTCGCTTCGGGTGCCAAACACAGCAATGGTGCTTACACCGTTTATGGGAATGCATTGGCGGCAGATCCTGCTGTCCTTGGAAAGCCGTTTCTGCCTCCCGCCGAGTTGCAGCATGTGTATTTGGGCGCCGAAAATCGTGATGGCGGAAGCGCACTGCTTGAGCGCGATTACACCTATGTTTACGGAGGAGTGGGCCGGCCTGTTGCTCGGCGAGGGTACGAGCAGCTTGTAGAGACCGACTCGGACGTCTCCGTGTTCGCGGATGAAAACCCACTCGCCAGAGTCGGGACGCGGCGCCAGCGGGACCCTGTCACGAATCGTCTGACGGCAGTGGTGAAGTCGGGTCATTCGCTCGGTTTCTCACCGACGACGAACACGTGGCTTCGAGAGGATCGGCATGTGGGGGTCTTCTACCTGACCCACGATGCCTGCTCTGGGCAGGGGACTCCAGACGCCTTGGGTCGAATTCGAACTGTCATGGGGCCTTGTGAAGTGGCGGGCTCGCTCTCTACAACGTGCGATATGGATGGGAACATTCCGATCAGTGTCTATGACTACTGGGATGGTTCCACCGCGGACTCTCGCTCTGGACGTCTGAAGGCCAAGAAAATCTATCCAGCGGGCTGCACGTCGGCCCCCATCACCACGGCCCTAGATTCATATGATGTGAGGGGCCAGTTGTTGCAGTTGACTGATGCAAATGGAGACATCACGAAGTTCGAATACGAAGGCACGCAGTTGGTGAAAAAGACCACTGCGCTGGGACATGCATCCTGGGAGGCTGTCACGGAGTATGGATTTGACGATAACGCCTCCCATGGCGATTATATCCGTCATCCGGATGGCCGCTATGAAGTACTCTGCTTCCGCAAAAATACGGTGGCAGGCCAGGGGTGTGTCGGCGGTGTACGTACCGCGCTCTTGCAGTGGCGCGCGTACTCTTCTGTCCCCTCCGGCGCGACTCATGCGGAGCGTGTGGACTACACGTATCATCTGGGTGTTCTTCGCAGTGAGTCCTTTAGGGACGCGACGAACCAGGTGCGTCGCACCCGATACTATGAGGGAGATCCCCTCGAGCGAATGACTTTCGAGTCGTGGGGGGCGACGGGGCCGTCGGTTTCTTCCGCGACCAACTACTCTCAGACGCGACTCTTCGATACCCAGGGGAATCAGGTCGGCTTGGGGTCACCCTATCAGCCAACTGCATCCGCGCCAGACCCTCTGTGTGGCGGGTTTGACCCGAACAGCCTGGCAGAGGGGTTGCCAAGGCAGCCCGCGAGTCCTCATTGCAAGGCTTTTGAGTATGACCGCCTGAATCGACTCACTGGTTTGCTGGAGCCCGTGGATACGGCGAGCACGTCGGGAGATGCCGTGAAGATGTGCCTCTCCTATGATCGCGCGGGCAATCTCAAGAGCGTTCGTCAGGGGTGCCCTCGCGGAGCCGGAGCCGCGGGAGATTGCAGCCTCTGTGGTCAACCGAGACTGGAGTATCGGCACGACGACTTCGGCAATCTTGTCCGCATGGATGCTCCATGGGGCTCGGGCCCACAGGAATTCCCAGAAGGCCCTGCGGGACGCGGCCGCTATCATTTCGAATATGACGTGGCCGGAAATCTGGTGAAGAAGCAGACACCCTCCATGGCAGCTGCGGCCGACCCTCAATGGGTGGAAAACACCTATGACTCCATGGGACGCACGCTGAAAGCAGAAGCGGCCAAGTCCGTGGGCGGAGTCATTTCGCGAGAGACTCTTTTCGCGTATTTCTATGACCAGACGTTGACTCCACCCTGGGGATGCCCAGGGTATTCGAGCGTCAGACCAGCCCGTGCGATGGGGCGTGCACAGGTCCTGACGGACTCCTTTGGGGACACCTGGTATCAATATGATGCGCACGGAAACACGATGGGTTCTTTCCGTGGTCGCGCACAAACGGATGTCTCTCCTCGTACGTCCATGTGTTTCGAGGAGCGGTCCACGAATCATCCGAGCCATCTTCGGTGGTATGACCGTGCAGGCCGGCTGAGCTCCGAGAGCTATCCTGGCGGACGTGGAATCCATTATCTCTACCATGAAGGTGCACAGTCACACCGAATCTCGGCAATCCGAGTGACCGAATTCGATGGAGTCGCTGGTACAGGCTGGGGCGGTTTTCTAACCATCGTCGATGACGTTCGTTGGGAGCCGTTTGGAGGACTGCGCTCGTATGTGTTGAACGCGCCCAAGGCGCCTGCGGGGGCGCAGAAGGCGCGGGTCGAGTACCACGTCAACGGACTCAACCAACCCATCGCGAATTGCAGCATTACTGCGTTCAGCAGCGGGGCCGACACGACGGGACGCCTGGCGGGGGTCTCAGTGTCCAAAACCGAGGCTGGTGGCTCACTTGGGGACATCTTCAAACGCGTCTATACATGGAAGGCCGACCAGTTGCTTCAAGAGGACACATGTCTTCTGGAGACGGGGAACGTGTCGCCCCATACCGTGCGATATGCGGATGCCTCCACTGGGGCGGCTGGTTATGATGCACGACTGCAATTGCTGTCTGCGTACGAGGTCGCGAATGCATCGTCGTCAGCGGCTGGGGCGTTCTCAGGCCGCACCTACGAATACGATGCTCGTGGGAATCGTACACTGGATGTCCAGGATGGGTGGCGCTTCAAGGGAGAGTATGACGGCATCGGCTCTCGCGTCGATCTGTTGACCGCTCGCTATTTGGAGGGATCCCAGTGTGGTGGCACCCTCTGCACGCCTCGGTTCTCGGTGACGCAGCGTTACGATTATGACCAAGACGGTCGCGTGAGTCGTATCGCCTCTTACAAGAACAAGACGGACAGTGTGGCCTCTCCATTCTATGCGCTGGAATTGGATGCCTCAATGAGCCGTAGAAACGCAGCGGTAGGTGCGGTCTATCGACAGGTGTCAGACAATGAAGGCCGTATGTATGAGTATTTCTATGATGCCTTCGGACGTCGAAGACTCAAGCGTTACTTTGTGAGTGCCGGCAAAGGTCCGCTCCAAGACGAGTTCTTTTACGAGAACACCCGTCTCTATGAGGACTGGGGAAACACCGAGACTGAACCTGCTACTGCTGAATCCGTGCGTGACGAGTATATTTGGTTGGACGGGCGCCCGATTGCATTCTTCAAATCTCGGGTCACGCAGGCGGGACAGCGGCTTGTGGATTTCGCAGGAGATTGTCCGCGCAATGACGAGGCGGCTCCTTGCGGCCTGTACTTCCTCATATCAGATGGACAGGGCAAGCCCGTCCTGGCTCTCGACTCGTTCAGGCGCGTCACTGGAGCCGCGGACTATGACCCCTATGGGCAGGTCAATCGCACGACCCTGGTGGCGGACGCACCTGTTCTCGCGCTCGGCACGAATGCGTTGATGGCGACGGCCCAAGTGCCCACCTCGGGCGCCGTGACTTCGCACTTTCGGGCACGCTTCTCCATTCTGGATGTCGCGAGCGGAAGCGGCGTTTACCTGGCCGATGGATCAGGTGCGGCGTTGTATGGGGTAGATGGTCTACCAACGCTGCTCGAGAATGTGACGTCCTTTGGTGCCGTCTCCAAGTGGACTGTGCCGGCTGCAGGTGGCGTGGCCCAGATTCGGTTCCAGGCTGCCTCGACCGCCGGGGCCGTCCAGGATGCAGCACTGGGGAGCGTGGAGTACCGGCGGTTCCAGACGGGAGCTTCTCCTGTGTGGACGCCGCTGCGTTTCCCGGGTCAATATCATGACGTTGAGACGGATTTCTTCGAGAACTGGAGTCGGTACTACGACCCGAGCATCGGGCGGTATCTAGGGCCAGATCCTCTCCTTGTCAGCCCCAAGTATCTTTCTGGTGCGGCGGGCAAGGGCATGAGTGTGCCTGTGTATGTCTATGCTCACAATAATCCTGTTCTCTATACGGATCCTAGCGGGAAAGCCCTTCCGTTGTTGGTTGTGTTGGTTTGTGTGAGTGGTGTCTGCGAGGTGGCAGTCACGGCGGTGGTTGCCACGACGGCGGCCGTGGCGGCGACAGCGACGGCAGCTTATGTCGCTGCGAAAGTCACGGCACATATCAGCGAGAATAGCGCAAGTGATGACAAGGAAGATTCAGCCAGTTCGGATAAAGGAGCTCCGAAGCTCCCCCTCCCACGTTTGCCTCCGGGAATGAAGCAGGCGGAATTCGGGAGAAGGATCAAGTGGCCAACGGGCCGTGCTGGGCAGCCTCGTCCAGAGGTTGGAGAATCAATTTCGAGAGGCGAGCTTGACGCGCTTGGTGTTGATGAGGGGATGGCGGAAGAGTGGCGTGATCTCTACGATTATGAAACGAAGCATCGGCCTAATCCCTCGTCTGAACCACGGCGTGAGTACATGGATAAAGTGCTAGAGGTTCTACGCAGTAGCCGAGCGAGTCCAACGGGTGGAGGGAATCCATGACCATTCAGATGACGATTAGGGTGAGGAATGAACTTGGGCGCCCCGCTATGCTCACGCTCGAGCCATGGGGAGAGGTGAGGGCACTCGGTGTGGATGAGGAGGTGGATATTCAGGCGAAGGGGCCTGGCCCTGAGGAGCAACATGATGGCGGGTTCGTGCAAGTTGACATGACCGCTGATGGAATAAATGTTTGGGGGTGGTCGGGGTCTGTGCTTGAAATCATGAGTGGCGTGCCTAAATGACTTGAGTAGTGGTCAGGGACCCTGCTGCGGGCTCTACGCATAGGTAGAGCCCGCAGTTATCGTCCCAGTGCTTCGCAGGTCGCTACTGGGTAGGTAAGCCAAGTTCGAATACGTGCAGGGACTCGGTGCGGAAGGCCTTGCGGTACTGCCTGAAGAAACCTGCGCTGAGCGGTGCCGGCCACGAATCCGTGGAGCCTGGCTCGCCGTGCCACGGAGGTTCGTGGATCACGATGTACTGCGGCCTCTCCCCTGCATCCCACCACCAGTGCAGATTGTGCTGGCGAAGCCACGGCAGCGCGGAGGGGTGGACCAGGCCATGGATGTCCAGGATGCGCAGGCCCGAGTACCAGCCCAGATAGCCAATCTCCGTGGCCGCCAGCGTGTCGCCCGGCTCTCCGTGGGCGCGGACCCACTCGCCCACGGCGCGGTATTCCCCGGCGAGTCGGTACTCGGCGGGCAGTCGTGACACGGGCACCATCCCCAACCGAACCATGGGGACGAGCAGCAACACCGTGGCTCCCGCCGTGAGAATGGGAGAGAGGGCGAGGCGCCGGGCAACGGTCGTCACGACCCAACTCCCCAGCAGCAGAATCGAAAGGTCCACCGCGACATTTCCCGGCACGCAATACCAGTGGTACCCCGTGGGGGCGTCCAGGAGTTGGTATCCGACGACCTGTGCGACTCCAAAGCCAATGCATAGCACCGCGAAGCTGTTTCCCTGCTTCACGTCCCTCAATGCCAGCCAGATGCCCCCCGCCGCGAGGGGGAGGGTCAGCCAGGGGAAGCGCGCCTGCTTCACGAAGTAGACGATGAAGTCAGGCTGGGTGGCCCACCAACCCAAGTGGCGTTGAAGGGCCTTCACCTCGCCCGTTTGCGACACCGCGGCGCCAAAGTACCAGCGCGCGAACACCAGCCAGGGCACGGCGACCAGCGCGGCGGTGAGGGCACTGCGCCACGCGAGCCGACGGCGGGTGACGAGCTCGATGAGCCCCAGCAGCCCGAGCACGAAGATTCCCTCGGGACGCGTCAGCGCCGTCAGCCCCGCGAGGACTCCCGTCAGCGGCGCGTCTCCTCGGGCCCGATAACTGAGCGCCGTGGCCGAGACGAACGCCATCAACAACGCGGCCTCCATCCCAAAGGAGTCCAGCATTCGCATGCCACCCGCCGCGCCCACCGCGAGCACGAGCGCCCGAGCGCGCCCCTCGCGTCGCCACGCGATGAACTGCAACGCGGCCAGGGCATAGAGCGACAGCCCATAGGCGGTCGCGAGCGTCCATTCCGAGTAGCCCATGACCGCGCCGAGCGCCGTCACCAGGAGCGTGAAGGTCGTCGACGTCGCGGCGTTGCCAACCTCGCCAGGGTTGTAGCTCCAACCCTGGCCCGAGCCGATATTCGAGGCAATGCGCAAATAGATGAAGCTGTCATCGACCAGCATGGGGAGCAGCCGGACCGACAGCGCCACCGTGACGAACGCGCCGACGATGAGGATGGCCGCGTCGACAGGCGCCCACCTCTCACGTGCCCGCTCCTCGGTGGCTACGAACCCCTCAGGGCTGGATGAGATGGCGTCCTGCTTCTGCGATGTCACGGTGTTCATGAGTCAAGCGAGGTCCCGGGCATCGGGCATGTTCCCCGCTTCCAGGTTACGGGAGATGCTGTCCGCGCGACACCCGGGCCTCAGGTCGCGCGTCCGGGCGTCACCTGTCGCGGCAGGCCTGGGGACGTGCCCTTGAGCCGCAGCGCGGGTTGCTCGACCCACTTCCACGAGGCCACCGCCAGGAGGAGCGCCCCGGGATATGACAGCACCGCATTCAGCCACCAGGGCAGAAAGCCCCCCATCAGGGCCGTGACGGTCTGTTGAACCGGGAAGCCGTAGACGTAGAGGCCATAGGAGAAGTCGCCATGACGGCCGAAGCCCGCCAGGCGCCCCGGCAGGAAGCCGAGATAGAGCACCAGATAGGCCCCGCACGAGCCCATCGCGATGTGACACCCGACACCCAGGAAGGCTGTCGCGACCAGCGTCACCGCGCAGCCAAGGGCCACCCAGGGATTCATCCGCACCCTGTCCCGCCACAGGTACAGCGCGAGCGCGCCACCGAAGTAGAGATACAGCTCCGGCCAGAACCCCAGCCGCCCCACGCGGACCACGTTGAGTACGACGGCCAGCAACCACCCCACCACCGCCCACTCACGTCGCAGGAAGCCCGTCAGCCCCAACCCCACGACGAGCAGATAGAACCCCACTTCGTACTGCAGCGACCACAGCGCGCCGTTGATGGCGCCGGGATAGGCGTTCGTCTCGAACACGCCCGGCAGGTTCCACTGCGGGTCGCGGAGGGCGAGGTTGCGCAGCAGGTAGGTATAGGTCTCTGGGGTGGTGAGGTACTCGGCCAACGGGCGCGTGGTGAAGACCGAGCCCATGACGAAGGTGATGAGCAGCAGCGAGACCGCCAGGCCTGGGAAGATGCGCAGCGCGCGCGCCCACAGGAACTGACGGGGCCGAGGCGTGCGCTCCCAACTGCGCGTCACCAGCAGCCCGCTGATGATGAAGAACACCGCCACGCAGACCGTGCCGATGGTGAACTGCTTGTGGGAGAGGACCTCCAGCGGCTCCGGAGTTCCCTTGAGCCCTTCGCCCGCGGCGAACGAGTGGCTGAGGATGACGCCCGACGCCGCGACGAAGCGCATGAAGTCCAGGTTGTTGTGCTTGCCGTCGAGGCACGCTTGCAGCGTCGGGCGGGTCGAGGAGGACATGATGGAGGCCGCCTGAGGTGGCGGCTCGACCATTGTGCGCCGTATCCGCTGGCACGCGTCAACAGCGGTCAGGCGAGCAGCCGTCCGGAAGGGGGTTGGGAAACCATCGACTCGCTTCGCCGGGTGACCTCACCACGCGTCGAAGTGGCGCCTCCGCAGCTATGTCCAGCGGTTCACGTGGGCACGGCGCTCGTCCCGCGTTTCGCGGTCGCTGGACACGTCCACCCTGCTTCACGTCCAGCGGTGTCTGAATAGCCCTGCCTACTGTGTCCGTGTCTCGCGGCGGCGAAAGACGGAGATCTCCGTCGGAGCGTCCTTCACCCAGTCATAGTCAGGCGACTGGCGAAGCAGTTCGAGGAGCTGTCTGTCGCCAATCTTCCAGCCACCTGCCTGTGCGAACGAGCACTCCTCCCGCACGTAGCAATGCTTCACATTGACGAAGATGAGCTTGGGACGGCGGGCCAGGACATATTCCGGGTCCATCTTCACGTCGATTCCGCGCTGAGGCGACGGCAGGTGCGCGATATGCGTGTCGTTGAGGCCGAGCATGTCGAGGGTGGGTCGTCCTGTCGCATAAGGCACGCGCCCCGCCCAGGGGACAGCGATGGCATCCGTGGACTGCGTGTTCTCCAGGATCCACGCGGGCAGAGGTCCATGCGGCTCGTCAGTGAGCTGTGCGAGTTTGGTCTGGAGCAACCCTCGTTGGGCTTCATCTCCGGTCGGGAGCGAGCCCTTGAGCAACTGCATCCCATCCTCCGCCCAGGCCATGGCGATCAACGCGACGACACCGACCGCATACGCGCGCGGCGAGAGCTTCGTCCAATGGCGGCTCGCCTCCGCCACCAACATCACCGTCGCCATCCAGAGCAGCGGGAGCACAGGAAGCACCAGACGCACCGACGGAAATGCCGAACGGTCATCGCCTCCCACCCACACGATGTAGAGCAAATAGAGGAGGCAGGCCCCGCCAAGCCGGAGCGCCAGTTGCTGGGTCCGATGGGCCGAGGTGCCCTCCTCTCGCGTCGGTGTCGCCACCCAGGCAAGTGTGCCCAGGGTGAAGGGCACGGCGAGGTACGGAGCCCACGCGGTCGCGAGGTAGTGGATGCCCAGTGGCAGATTCAGGAGGCGATTGCCGGAGTGCTTCGCGTAGTACGTGTTCGGGAAGAGCCACCCGTAATGCTGAAGCCGCCACAGGAAGTATGTGAGCCAGATCGCGAGGAAGGGCGCCGCGAAGAGCACGAGCTCGCGACGTGTGAGCACTCCTTCGCGTGGACTCCATCGAAGAGAGAGACCCGAGACAGCGACGAGGCCGAAGAGCAGCACCCCTTCAGGCCGGGTGATGGCGGCGAGCCCGAAGAGCGCGGACGCGACCATCAGCCACACGGGCCGCGGATTGCCAGCGAACTCGCGCAAGGCGAGCCCCGTGCTCACGAAGGCCAGGGCCGTGAAGAACACGGTCTCCATGCCTGTCTGCGTGTAGTAGGCGAGGGGCGTGCACAGCGCGACGAGGGCCGCGAGGGCCACCCGCCATGGTCGCTCTTGAATCGGGTGCGCGCCACCCAACGCCAGCAGGATGACGACACATGCGGCGGCGCTGGTGAGCAGCTTCGAAGCCAGGAGCGGGGACGCACCGAGTGCGATGGGAATCGCATTGAGGACGACCCACATGAAGGACGTGTAGCCCTCCACTGGCGGCTCACCGATGTTCCACGCAATCCCATGCCCGCTCGCGAGGTGCCTGGCATAGCGGTAGGTGATGAAGGAGTCGTCCAGGCCGCCGCCCGTCAGCAGCAGGCAGGCGAACAAGAAGGTCGCCATCAACGCCATTCCCAGGAGGACTGTCCAGACCCAGGAGAGGCGGTGCTGCGAGGAGCCACCAGGAACGCGTTGAACGTCGAGCTGCACGTGATTGAATCCAGTCCGAGGATGGCGAAGGCCCTCAGGACATCCAGCCCATCCATGCGCCGCGTGGAAGCGATGTCGGCGCTCAACGCGTGACTCCGCGCGGGTGACGCTCGCGGGCTCGTGGGAGGGGGGAAGACCTGGTGGGGCATATGCGGGTGGTGGGTGCATTGTGTCCCCCGTCCCCGGGGCGTCAACAACGGACCGCGAAGGGCCTGGCCGCAGGGCAGGCGTGGCACTGAGGTCAGCCATGACACTTCCGGGCCCCGCCGAGGCCCGCATGGCCGCTCGCTGGGGGACGACTCGGGCGACATCACGGTGTCGCACAGGAACGCTCATTGACGCGCCGTGACGCTCACCGTCAGCATGGTGGGAGCGGCCCTTCTCGATGATCACCTTCTTCGTCGCGTTCCTTGTCTCGTTGATGGTGGCCCTGGGCCTCACGTATGTCGTGCGCAACCAGGCGCTGGCGTGGGGCTGGCTGGACCAGGCCAACTCGAGTCGCAAGGTCCACGTCCGGCCCATCCCTCGGCTGGGTGGCATCGGCATCGTGGCGGGCTTCTTCGCCCCCCTGTGCGCGCTGTTCCTCGTGGACTCCGGTGTGGGGCACCACTTCCGGCTCCACACTGACCTGATTTCGGGTCTGTTCGTCGGAGGCGCGGCCATCGCCGCGCTCGGCCTGTACGACGACCTGCGAGGCGCGGGCGCTCGGCTCAAGTTCAGCGTGCAGCTCGTCGTGGCGCTCGGGCTCTACGCCCTGGGCTTTCGCATCGAGGTCATCGCCAATCCGTTCGGCCCCGAGCTGACACTGGGCGCGCTGAGCCTGCCGTTCACCGTGCTGTGGATGGTGGGCGTCATCAACGCGCTCAACCTGATTGATGGCCTCGACGGGCTCGCGGGCGGCGTGGCGTTCTTCGGCGTGAGCACCAACTTCATCCTCGCGCTGTCGCGAGGAGACGTGCTGCTGTGCCTGCTGATGGCGGCGCTCGCGGGCGCCATCCTCGGGTTCCTCGTCTTCAACTTCAACCCGGCCTCCATCTTCATGGGGGACACCGGCAGCATGTTCCTCGGCTTCGTGCTGGCGGCGGTGGCCATCAAGACGAGCACCAAGAGCGGCACGGCCGTGGCCATGCTCGTGCCGGTGATGGCGCTGGGCCTGCCCCTCATGGACACGCTGCTCGCGGTGGTGCGCCGCTCGCTCCTCGGGCGACCGCTGTTCAGCGCTGACAAGGAGCACATCCATCACCGGGTGATGAGCCGCATGGTGCTCAGCCACCGCTCCGCCGTGCTGGTGCTGTACGGCCTGTGCGGCCTCTTCATGTTGACGGCCCTGGGCCTCAACTTCGCCAACAGCGCGCAGAGCGCCTTGCTGCTGTGTGGCATGGGCGTGGTCATCGCGGTGATGATGCGCAAGCTGGGCTATCTGGACCTGGGTCGCGCGGGCGACATGCAGCAGCGCCGCCAGAGAAACATCCGGCTGCGCTCGCTGGTGAAGGAGGTCATCGGCGCCGTGCGCGAGGCGAGGTCCCTTCAAGAGGTCTGGAGCGCCGTGCGGCTCCTGTCGGAGGTGCTGGACGTGTCGCGGCAGGAGCTGCGCTTCCAGCACCTGCGCGACGGACTCCTGGACGGCGTCGTCTTCGAGACCCAGCGTGCCGCGGGCCTGTCGATGCCCTTCGAGCTGCGCCTGGAAGTGAAGGACGAAGAAGTGGTGCTCGGCTCGTTGCTGCTCGTCTGGCGCGATGGCCGCAATGCCATCGACCGGGACGAGGAGCTGGCGCTGGAGTTGGTGGCGGACGCCGTCGCCGAACGCGCCGCGAGGCTCCTGGCGGTGGCGGATGCCGACCCCGCGCGCGTCGTCGTCCTGAGAAGATGACCACATCGGTCGGCTCAAGCGCTCTCGTCGCGCTGCTGCGCTCCTGGCCCCTGTCCCCCGCGAGAGGGGCTCCCGAAGGCGACGAGGCCACTGCCTTCGTGCGCGGGGCCGTTCGCCACGGGCTCGCCGGGTTCGTGGCTCACGCGGTGGGGCAGGTGGGTTGGGAGCTGCCCGCGGATTCGAGCGCACTGTTGCGCCGGGAGTCCCTGACAGGCGCGGCCCGCTCGCTCCAGGTGAAGGCCCTGCTGCTCAAAAGCCTGGAGGCGCTGGCCTCCGAGGGCATCGTCCCCGTGTCGCTCAAGGGGTACGGACTGGCGCTGCGGCTGTATCCGGACCCGCTCCAGCGCGCCACCCGCGACGTGGACCTGCTGGTGTCTCGGGGCGAGGTCGAGACCGCCGTGCGCAGCCTCACCGGGCTCGGACTGACGGCGCGTCCGACGCGCGATGGGCGCCACGCGGACCTGGACTCGCACCACCTGGAGCTGGAGGGAAAGGCGGGGTTGGTGGAGCTGCACTTCCGTGCCCTCGCGGGCTGGGGCCGGGCGCTGGAGGGCGATGCGCTGGTGTCGCGCGCGGTGGAGGGTGCACTGGAGGGCCAGCGGGTGCGGTGGCTCTGTCCCGAGGACGAGGCGGTGTACCTGGCCCTTCACGCGAGCCACCACTTGTTGCAGCGCCTGGCGTGGCTGTTCGACCTGAAGCTCCTGGCGGCGCGGGGACTGGACTGGGACCGCGTCGTCGAGGGGGCTCGTGGAACGGGCCTGCCACAGCTCGTGTTTCACGGCTGGGAGGTCGCGAGGAGGCTTTTGGGCGCACCGGTGCCGGAGGCCGCGCTGGAAGCCCTGGCGCCTCCCTGGTGGCAGCGGCGGCTCGCGCGGAGGTTCTTCACGGAAGAACGACTGGTGGAAACGGAGCTGGTGCGCAGCCGGCCGCGCTGGATGGCGGCGAAGCTGCTGCTGGCGCCCGAGCCGGGGGCGATGCTCCGCTATGCGCTGCGGCGCCTGGACACCGCGATTCGCCCCCCTTCGGACAGATGAACCGTCGCCCCCAGGGGCGGGCCTTTGTCCTGTGTCCACCACGCCGTCATCCCGTGGGGCTCAGGCAGTGATTGCAGGCGATGCGGTGGGCCCGTTAAAGGGGGCCACCATGCCGCTCAGCCTGCTCGACACCTTCCGCGTCCTCGCCTCGTTCGAACCACCGCGAGGAGCCCTCAAGGGCGCGCCCTGGGAGGAATACGTCGACTGGGCCATCGCCCAGGGCCTGGCCCCGCTGGCGGCCTACAACCTGGAGTACCGCCTGGGCGCCAGCGCCGCGCCCGAGTGGGCCCGCGACAGGCTGCTCGCCATCTACCAGGGCTCCGTCAACGACAACGTGATGAAGCTCGTCAACTTCAAGCAGGTGGTGGACGAGCTGCAAGGCCGCAAGCTGGTGCTCATCGGCTCCGCCGCCTTCGCCGAGGCGCTCTACCCGCACATCGGCTTCCGCCCCGTGCTGGACCTCCAGCTCCTCATGCGCCGCATGGACGTGGACGGCTTCGCGGGCTTCCTCTCCAACCACGAGTTCAAGCCGGAGACGGACACCTCCCACAGCGGCGCGACCAAACTCGTCTCCGACGGGCGCACCGCCATCTACCTCTACTCCGACATCCTGGGTCCCCAGCGCCGCGAGCAGACCACCGGCATCATCGAGCGCGCCAAACCCATGAAGGTCTACGGCCCGTCCATGTTCCGGGCCGACCTGGAGGATTCGGTCCTCCTCGTGTGCCTGGAGCACGCGCGTCAGGGGTATGACGTACCCTGGCTGTCCTTCATCGACCTGCGAGAGCTCGTCACCGGCGCCAAGTGGATGGGCGGCGTGTACTCCCGGCCGCTCGACATCCCCGCGCTGCTCGCCCGGGCCGCGGAGTGGCGCCTGGAGCGCGCCCTCTACACGTCGCTGTCCATCGTCGCCCGGCTCTTCCCGGAGGCCGCCGCGGAGGCCACCGCCGCCTTGCCGCCGCTGCGTCGGGCGACTCGGGAGCTGCTGGACAGGACGGTGGTGGGTCCAGTCAGCACCCCCGGGCGCACTTCGGCTCTCAGAGGCTTGGAAAGAGTGCGCCGTCTGCTCACGGGGCAGTGAGGCTGCCCGGCCGCTGTGCGGGCCCCGGGGACGGGCTTTCTTTCCGAGCGCGTCCCGGCGTATGAGTTCCAGTCAAGACACCTCCCCACTGGGACTCTTTCAATGCGTATCGCCATCATCGGAACGGGCTACGTCGGCCTGGTCGCGGGCACCTGCTTCGCGGACTCGGGCAACGACGTCACGTGCGTGGACATCGACGAGCGGAAGATCCGGATGCTCCAGGCGGGCGAGGTGCCCATCTACGAGCCCGGCCTCGAGGAGCTCATCAAGAAGAACGTCCGCGAGAAGCGCCTGTTCTTCACGCGTGATTTGCCGGAGGCGGTCTCCAACGCGCACGTCGTCTTCATCGCCGTGGGCACGCCCGAGGGTGAGAGCGGCGACGCCGACCTCCAGTACGTGCTGGCCGCCGCCGAGCAGATTGGCAAGGCGATGAAGCAGTACACCGTCGTCGTGGACAAGAGCACCGTGCCGGTGGGCACCGCGGACAAGGTTCGCGACGCCATCCGCAAGGTGACGAGCGTCGAGTTCGACGTCGTCTCCAACCCGGAGTTCCTCAAGGAAGGCGCCGCGCTGGACGACTTCCTCAAGCCGGACCGCGTCGTCATCGGCGTGGACTCCGAGCGCGGCCGCAAGGTCATGGGCGAGCTGTACGCGCCCTTCGTGCGCACCGAGAACCCCGTGCTGTTCATGGACACGCGCTCGGCGGAGCTGACCAAGTACGCCGCCAACGCGATGCTCGCCACGCGCATCTCCTTCATGAACGACATCTCCGCGCTGTGCGAGAAGGTCGGCGCGGACGTGGACTTCGTGCGCAAGGGCCTGGGCTCCGACAAGCGCATCGGCTACCCGTTCCTCTTCCCGGGCGTGGGTTACGGCGGCTCGTGTTTCCCCAAGGACGTGAAGGCGCTGGGCGCCACCGCGCGTGAGTTCGGTCTGGAGCTGGACCTGCTGCGCGCCGTGGAGCGCACCAACGAGCGGCAGAAGAAGCTCCTGGTGAACAAGGCGACCAAGCACTTCGGCGGCTCGCTGGAGGGCAAGAAGTTCGGCGTGTGGGGCCTGGCCTTCAAGCCGAAGACGGACGACATGCGCGAGGCGCCGTCCATCGACGTCATCGAGGGCCTCATCGGCAAGGGCGCGTCGGTGGTGGCGCACGACCCGGTGTCCACGCACACCGCGAAGCGCGTCTTCGGTGACCGCATCCGCTACGCCAGCGTGCCGTACGAGGCGCTGGAGGGCGTGGACGCGCTCTTCGTCGTCACGGAGTGGAACGAGTTCCGCCACCCGGACTTCGAGCGCATGAAGTCGCTGATGAAGGCGCCGGTCATCTTCGACGGCCGCAACGTGTTCGACCCGGTGCGCATCCGCGAGCTGGGCTTCACGTACTACGGCATCGGCCGCCGGTGAGCCGAGGCGGTTCGCTCGATGCCCTGACGGGGCTGCGCTTCTTCGCGGCCCTGCATGTCGTGTTGTTCCACTTCGCGCGCCCGGCCCTGGAGCCGGCGCCGGAGTGGCTGCGGAACTTCGTGGGCGCGGGCTACTCCGCCGTGGGCGTCTTCTTCGTCCTGTCCGGCTTCGTCCTCGCCTGGAACTACCTGGACGTCGATGGGCGGATGGAGACGGGGACGCGCGCCTTCCTCGTCGCCCGTGTCGCCCGCGTCTATCCCGTCTATCTGCTGACCTTCCTGCTGTCCGCGCCGCCCACCGTCCTCGCGTCGGTGGCGGACAATGGATGGAAGCTCGCCTGCGTGAAGCTCGCGGTGGGCGCGGTGGCGACGCTGGCGCTGGTGCAGGCCTGGGTGCCCCGGCTGACGCTGTACTGGAATCCCCCAGGCTGGTCGGTGGCGGTGGAGGGGTTCTTCTATGCCCTCTTCCCCCGGCTCGCGCGGTGGCTGCCCACGCTGCGTCCCTCGCGGCTGCCCGTGTTGATGGGGGCGGTCTGGGTGTTGGGGCTGACGCCGCCGGTGCTCTACCTCGCGCTGCGGCCGGACGGGCCGGGGGCGCTGGACGCGCACTCGGGCGGCGTGTGGCTGTCGGTGGTGAAGTTCACCCCTCTGGCGCGGCTGCCGGAGTTCCTCTTCGGGGTGCTCCTGGGCTGGTGCTTCG
>NZ_JABUMQ010000234.1:0-18193 GCF_013336645.1 Myxococcus sp. CA039A
CGCCGCCGCCGCCCCCTCCCCCGCAACCGCGCGCACGGCGATGGAACGCATCGCCGCCGAGCTTGGCCGGGCCGTCCAGGGCAAGGAAGCCCAGGCCCGGCTGGTGGCGACGTGCCTGGTCTCTGGTGGGCACCTGTTGCTGGAGGACGTGCCGGGTGTCGGGAAGACCACGTTGGCGGAGGCCCTGGCCCGCGCGTGCGGGCTGAGCTTCGCGCGGGTCCAGTTCACCGCGGACCTGATGCCGGCCGACATCCTGGGCGCGCAGATCTTCCACGCGCAGACGGCCACCTTCCAGTTCCGCCCCGGTCCCCTCTTCCGCCAGTTGGTGCTCGCGGATGAGCTGAACCGCGCCCCGCCCCGCACGCAGTCCGCGCTGCTGGAGGCCATGGCGCAGGGTCAGGTGTCGCTGGATGGGAGCACCCACGCGCTGCCCTCGCCCTTCACGGTGGTGGCCACGCAGAACCCGGTGGACTTCTCCGGCACCTATCCCCTGCCGGACTCCCAGTTGGACCGCTTCATGCTGCGCCTGTCGCTGGGCCACCCCGCACCGGACGTGGAGGCGAAGCTTCTGGCCACCCGAGGGCGCGCGCCGCCCCTGGATGCCGTGCAGACGGTGTCCAGCCCCGAGGAAGTGGCCCAGCTGCGGGAGCTCTCCGCGGAGCTGCGGCTGGATGGCACGGTGGCCGACTACGTGGTGCGACTGGCGCGGGCCACGCGTGAGCACGGCGACATCGAGCGAGGCGCCTCCACCCGCGCGGTGCTGGCGTTGGGCGCGGCGGCTCGGACGCAGGCGCTGTGGGAGGCGCGTGACTTCGTGACGCCGGGGGACGTGCGGGCGGTGCTGGTGCCGTGCTGGGCGCACCGCGTGCTCTTGCGCAGCGCCGTGCAGGGCGTGGCGGCGCGGGATGAGGCGGCGCACCTGCTGGAGGAGCTCACCCGAAAGGTGCCGGCGCCGCGGTGAAGCTCCGCCTGAAGCAACGCTGGGCGCGCCTTCGCGTCTGGCTGCGGCCCCCGCGCACCCTCAAGGTGACGCGCATCGGTCGCACCTATCTGGTGGTGACGTTCGGCGTGGGCCTGGGCGCGCTCAACACCGGCAACAACCTGCTGTACCTGCTGTTGGGCCTGCTTTTGAGCATGGTGGTGGTGTCCGGCGTGTTGTCGGAGCGGTGCATCCGGGACATCTCCGTGCGGCGCGTGGGCACGGACGCGGCCTTCGCCGCCGAGCCCTTCGCCTTCCGCTGGGCCGTGTCCCGCAAGCAGGGCCATGCCTTCGCCCTCACGTTCTCTGAAGCGGACTCCCCGCTGGTGGGCGGGGGTGGCGTGGGCTACCTGCCAGCGAATGTGGAGCACGTGGTGCGGGCCGACCTCACCGCGCCTCGACGGGGGCCGGTGCGACTGACGGGCGTGCGCGTCACGACGACGTGGCCCATGGGCCTGTTCGCCAAGACGCGCGTGCTCCCGCTCGAAGGCCTGCTGCTCGTCTACCCCCGGCGCGCCTATGCGTGCCAGGAGCCGGGGGACGCGGAGCGCGGGCCCGCGGGCGACGCGGGCAACCCCCGCCGCAACGACGGCAGCGGAGACGTGACAGGCCTGCGGGAGCTGGCCGAGGGTGAGGACGCGCGCCGCATCCACTGGCTCAAGAGCGCGTCTGCGGGGAAGCTGCTGCGCGTGGAGCGCGAGCGCGAGGAGCGCCGCACCTGGGTGCTCGCCGTGGAGCCGGGACTCGAGGGCGCGGCGCTGGAGCGCCGCTGCGAGGAAGTGGCCGCGCTGGCCCACCGGCTGCTCGAGGAGGGCCATGAGGTGGGGCTCAACACCACCGACCAGCGGCTGCGCTCCGGGGCGGGTTCCGCTCAGGAGAAACGCATCCTCCGGGCCCTGGCGTGGCTGGGCTTCGAGGGGCTTCGCGAAGAAGAAGAGGAGGCGGCATGACGCGGGGCACCCGGCTGCGACTGGTGCTGCGGGACGTGGCCTCCGGGTGCGCCTTCGCTTCGATGGCCGTATCGGGCCAGCTCCCATTGTGGACGCTGGGCCTCTTCGCCTTCGCTCTGGTGGCGGCCCTGTTCGGCAAGCGCCTCTTCGCCCGGCGCGCGAAGCTCACCGCGCTGCTGCTGCTGGGCGTGGCTGCCGTGCTGGCGGTGAATGTCACGTCCGGGGCCCTGAACCTGGTGGTCGCGGCCTGTGCCTTCGCCGGCCTCATCTCCGCGCATCGGCTGCTGTCCGCGCCGGACCCGGCCACGGATGGGCAGGTGCACCTGTCCGGGCTTCTGATGGTGGCCGGTGGCGCGGCGCTGTCGGGCGAGCTGGTGTACGGCCTGTTCCTGGTGGCCTTCAGCGTGCTGTCCAGCGTGTCGATGGCGCTGGGCGTGGTGGAAGCCGCCGTGCCGGAGGGCGAGCCCATCCCGGTGCGCGCCGTGCTCCGCCCCCTGGGCACGGGTGTCACCTTCGCGGTGGCGGGGGCGATGGCCTTCTTCATCCTCTTCCCCCGTCTGAACTGGAACATGACGGGCCCGCGCGCCGCGCCGGGGTTGGGTCCCGCGACCGCGGGCTTCTCCAACACCGTGCGGCTGGGCGGCGCGGGCACCATCAAGGACAACCCGCGCATCGTCCTGCGCGCGACGCTGAGCCCGGACCCCGGAGTGGACGCGCTCGGTTCTTACTGGGTGGGCCGCACCTACGACATCTTCGACGGGATGGAGTGGACGAACGCGGGAGGCGTGCGTCGCGAGCGCGAGCCGCTCCTCACGCTGCGCCCCGGCGGGGACAACCTCATCCACCAGCGCGTGGAACTGCTGCCCGCGTACGGCGCCCGCACGCTCATCGCCCTGGAGACGCCGTCGCGGCTGGGCAACGCGGTGGCCAATGGCAGCACCGGCAGCCGGCGCACCTCGCTCCAGGAGCTGGCGGGTGGCGAAGCGCGTTTCCTGGAGGCGGGCGTCTCCTACGCATACGAGGCCTACAGCCTGCCTCCGGGCGGCAGCGGCGACTCCTTCCGGAAGCTGCCCTCCGAGGAGCAGGACGCGCTGCTGGCGCTGCCGGAGGCGTTGGATCCTCGCGTCGCGCAGACGGCGGCGCGCGTGCTCAATGGCGAGCGAGAGCCCCTGGCCGCGGCGCAGAAGCTGGCCACGTGGCTCCAGCGCGAGCACGCGTACACGCTGGAGCAGAATGGCGAGCGGGAGGATCCGCTGGCGGACTTCCTCTTCGACCGCAAGGCCGGACACTGCGAGCACTTCGCCACCGCGCTCACGCTGATGCTGCGCACCCAGGGCATCCGCGCGCGGCTGGCCACGGGCTTCTTCGGCGGAGAGCGCGTCAATGACGGCTACGTCCTGCGGGCCGGCGACGCGCACGCGTGGACCCACGTGCTGGTGCCCGAGCGAGGCTTCGTCACCGTGGACGCGACACCGCCGGCCCACCGCCCCAGCCAGGGCTCACGGCTGCTCCAGCGGCTGCTCGGGCTGTATGAAGCGCTGGAGTCGTGGTGGCGCAACTCCGTCGTCGACTACTCCTTCCGGGACCAGGTGGACGTGGCGCGCGCGCTGGTGCGCCCGCCGAAGGGCGCCGAGAACACCACGAGGAGCCGCCTGCCTCCTGCCCGGGCCTGGGGCGCCGCCCTGGTGGCGGGCATGGTCGTCTATGCGGCGTGGCGACTGGTGACGCGGCTGGCGGGGCGGCCTCGCCCGCACGCGGCCACGCGCTTCGTCGACGCGGTGGAGGCGATGCTCGTCCCGGCGCGACTGGTGCGTGGCGAGGGCGAGACGCTCGAGGACCTGGATGCGCGGCTGGCTCGCGAGGGACATCCGCTGGCGCTCGCGCTGGCACCCGTCACCCGCCGCTACCTGGAAGCACGCTTCGGTGGACGCCCCCTGCGCCAGGGCGAAGCGGACCAGTTGCTGCGCGCGCTCCAGCAATCCGTCGCGGCCCACGTGAAGCTGGAGGCCCAGCGGGCCCGCGCGTCGGAGCCCCGGGCTCGCGCGTCCTGACGCTCGCGAGTCCGGATGCCCCTCGGGCGTCCCTTCGCGCGCGGAAAATGCTCCCGGCCAGCATCCGGCGCCGTCGTTAGCCGTTCTTCACGGGAAGACGACAGCGGCCCAGGCGGCCCTGTCGCCAGGGGTCCCCTTGCCTGGCTGCTGGGCGCCCCTCGTTCGCTTCGCGTCAACGGCCGAAGAGCCCTGGCGCTCCTCTTGAGGAGGCGTGTCGTGCACAGACGGGCACATTCTACAGCCGAGAAGTCGCGGCGAGTTCCCAGAGCGGCCGTAACCGTTACAGCCCTCCTTCTTTGTACATGAGCGCAGCATCCGCCAACCCCCCGCAGACATTGGGGAAGGTGTGGGACTTCGCGCTGGCACCGCGGTTGCTCCTGACAGCCTTCGTTCAGTCGTCAAGCGGTCCGAAAACCTAGCGGCCTCGTCAGCGGGGCCCCACGTCGGGAGAAACCATCCATGCAGGCGTCCACCGAGCAGTCGTCCAACTCCGGCTCCCTGGCGATGTACCTCTCGGAGATCAACCACTACAACCTCCTCACCGTGGAGGAGGAGCAGGCACTTGCACGCAGCTTCATCCGCGGCGAGCTGGCCGCCGGCCACCGGTTGGTCACCTCCAACCTGCGCTTCGTGGTGAAGGTCGCCTACGAGTACCGCTCCTACGGCATCAAGATGTCGGACCTCATCCAGGAGGGGAACATCGGCCTGATGAAGGCCGTGCAGAAGTTCGACCCGGACAAGGGCATCCGCCTCATCTCCTACGCGGTGTGGTGGATTCGCGCGTACATCCAGAACTACATCCTCAAGAGCTGGTCGCTGGTGAAGCTCGGCACCACGCAGGCTCAGCGGAAGCTGTTCTTCAGTCTGGCGCGCACGCGCCGCGAGCTGGAGAAGTTTGGCAACGGCGAGGCCGTGGTGAACGTGGAGGAGATTGCCCGCCGCCTGCACGTGAAGCCGGGCGAGGTGCGGGAGATGGAGCAGCGCATGGGCGGCCGGGACTTGTCCCTGGACGCGCCCATGGGCGAGGACGGTGGCAACAGCCACGTGGACTTCGTGGTCAGCGCCGCCGCGCCACAGGACGACGAGTTCGCGGACAAGGAAGAGGCGGGCCTCATCAACGCCCGCGTCCGCACCGCGCTGATGCGGTTGGACCCCCGCGAGCGCTTCATCATCGAGCAGCGGGTGATGAACGAGCGCCCGATGACGCTCAAGGAGCTGGGCGAGCATTTCGGGTTCTCCCGGGAGCGTGCCCGTCAGCTGGAGATTCGCGCCAAGGACAAGCTGAAGGCGGAGCTGGCGGCGCTGATGGCGGAGGTGGATCCGGACGCCGCGGCGATGCAGCAGTGAGCCGTGTCTGACGCGGCAGGTCGGTCCCGCTGAGTGCGGGACGCCAGGCGCCTCCTCCCCACTCGGGGTGGGGGCGCTTGTCATTTGTGGGCCATCACTTCGCTGGCGGGCGGGGCCCTGCTAGAAGGGGCCGGATTCCCTCGTAAGGAGCCTTTCGCTTGGCCCACGGTACCCCGCCGGTCGTCGACGAGCGCGTCCCGATCTCGCAATCGCACGCGCCGCACCTGCACATCCCGTACGTCCCACCTGAACAGTCGCCCACGGAGATGACGATTCGAGCCCTGGTGCTCGGCTCGGTCCTGGGCATCGTGTTCGCCGCCTCGTCCGTGTACCTGGCCATCAAGGTCGGCCTCACGGTGTCGGCGTCGATTCCGGTGGCGGTGCTCTCCATCGCCATCTTCCGGGCGCTGGGCAAGTCGAACATCCTGGAGAACACCATCGTCCAGACGACGGGCTCGGCGGGTGAGTCGCTGGCCTTCGGCGTCGCCGCGGCGCTGCCCGCCCTGCTGCTCCTGGGCTACGACATCAGCCTGACGCATGCCTTCCTCGTGGCGGCGCTGGGCGGTGTGCTCGGCGTGCTGATGATGATTCCGCTGCGCCAGGGCCTCATCGTCCAGGAGCACGGCAAGCTGCCCTACCCTGAAGGGACCGCCAGCGCGGACGTGCTCATCGTCGGTGAGCAGGGCGGCACCAACGCGCGCACGGTCATCATCGGGTTCCTGGTGGGCGGCATCTACAAGTTCGCCTACTCCGGCATGAAGCTGTTCCGCGAGGTGCTGAGCACGCCGCTCAAGGGCCTCAAGAGCGCGACGCTGTCCACCGAGGTGAGCCCCGAGCTGCTCGGCGTGGGCTACATCATCGGCCCGCGCGTGGCGGCCATCACCTTCGCCGGTGGCGTGCTGAGCTACCTCATCCTCATCCCCGCAATCTCCTTCTTCGGCGCGGGGCTGGACCAGCCGCTGTTGGTGCACAACGGCGCCCTCATCCGGGACATGTCCCCGGACCAGATTCGCAACGCCTACGTGCTCTACATCGGCGCGGGCGCCGTGGCGACGGGCGGCCTCATCAGCCTCATCCGCTCGCTGCCGACCATCATCGGCGCGTTCAAGCGCGGCGTGGAGTCACTCAAGGCTTCGCGCGGGCAAGGCGGCGGACCGCAGCTGCTTCGCACCGAGCAGGACCTCCCCATCACCGTGGTGCTGGTGGGCAGCGTGGCCCTGGTGCTCCTCATCTGGCTGGCGCCGCCACTGGAGGTGAACTTCATCTCCGCCATCCTCATCATCGTCTTCGGCTTCTTCTTCGTGACGGTGAGCGCGCGAATCACCGGTGAGATTGGCAGCTCCTCCAACCCCATCTCCGGCATGGTGGTGGCCACGCTGCTCGTCACCTGCCTCGTGTACCTGCTGCTCGGGTGGACCAGCTCCGAGGACCGCTTCATGGCCCTCACCACGGCGGCCATCGTCGGCATCGCCGCCTCCAACGGCGGCACCACCGCGCAGGACTTGAAGACGGCCTACCTGGTGGGCGGCACCCCCAAGAAGCAGCAGATCGCCCTCTTCGTGGGCGTGCTGACCAGCGCCATGTTCATCGGCCTGGTGCTGGTGACTCTGAACAAGGGCGCCACCGTGACGATTCCGGAGCCGCACCCCGGCGTGCAGGTCACGGAGATGACCCAGGAGACGCGCACGCAGTACACCTTCCCGTGGGCCGTGTCCGCGCAGTCCCTGACGTCGCGCGGGCTGGACGAGGCCGCGCTGCGCAAGGCGGCCTGGGCGCAGGGCTATGACCTGGCCTCGCAGGGCGGAGCGATGGAGCTTCGCAGTTGGCGGCAGGTGAGCGCGCAGGACGTCAGCGGCGTGACGCTGAGCCCCACGGGCGGCTCGCAGGTGAAGGTGTCGGAGCTCGGCGCCATCACCGAGGGCCCCCAGCGCACCTTCAAGGAAGGCTACGTGCGCGGCGCGGACACTCCGGTGCCCGCAGGCAAGTACCTGGTGGATGACGGCGGCAGCATCCAGTACGTGGTGGACCCGGGCATTGGCGGCCGTATCAGCTCCTACGAGGGGCAGGCCCTCACCCGCTACGCCGCGCCCAAGGCGCAGCTGTTCTCGCTCATCATCGACGGCATCCTCACGCAGCGGCTGCCGTGGGACCTGGTGCTGCTGGGCGTGTTCATCGCGCTGATGCTGGAGCTGTGCGGCGTGTCCTCGCTGCCCTTCGCGGTGGGCGTGTACCTGCCCATCAGCAGCAGCGCGCCGCTCTTCGTCGGCGGCATGGTGCGCTACCTCGTGGACCGCCTGCGCGGTGGCAGCGAGTCCGACTTCTCGCCGGGCACCCTGCTCTCCTCCGGCTACATCGCCGGTGGCTCGATTGCCGGCGTGCTCATCGCCTTCCTCGAAATCGCCACGGACGGCGCGGGCTCACGCGCCATCAACCTGCCGGCCGTGTTCGGCCACGAGGGCGCCTTCGGTGGCTTCCTCAACGCGGTGGGCGAGAGCGAGCTGGCGAGTCCCCTCTGGTCCAACCTGTGGGGCCTGCTCTTCTTCGCCGGCCTGACGCTGTTCCTGCTGCGCTCCGCCCTCAAGGGCACCAGCGCCGCGGTGTCACCGCCGCCCGGTAAGTAGGCCTGTGAGGTGACGGCGCTCCCTTGGCTGGGAGCGCCGTTCCTCCAGACACCGTTGAAATCCGAAACGGCTGGCGGCCTTAGAAGTTCGTGTTCTGCGAGCTGTTGACGAGCCTGAGGTAGTCGCAGGTGCCGCTCGCGTCCCAGCTCACCCGGAAGAAGCCCCGGTTGCTCAGGGCCTGCTCCCAGAGCGCGGAGACGGCGGCGTTGGGGATGCAGGTGTAGACAACCGGGCTGGTGCCACCTGGGGGGGTGGACCACGAGTCGAAGCTGCGCGTGCCGGTCATCAGGTCTTCACGGAAGGACGCGGACGAGGTCGACGTCGCGTCCTCACGGAAGCCGACGAAATTGCCGTAGCAGAGTCCCGAGCCATCCGCGTTCTTCTGGCAGAAGACTGTCTGTGATTGGAGTCCTCCCCACGCGACGGGAGCGAGCCCCAGGACAGCGAGCGCCACCCCAGGGAACAGAACTCCGCGGAGAAGGGGCTTCGAAAAAGAGAGCTGCTTCATGTTGTGACTCCTGAGCCTTGCGTCGTTCGACTGCTCAAAGGGAAGTGAGACTTACGGCAGGCCATCGAAACCCGGCGCGGGGACGAGCCGGTCCTGGTTGATGGCGACGACGAGTTGCTTGCGGAGCGCGTCCGCCTCGGGGCGACCTCGAAGGTGGACGAGTTCACGTCGAATCTCGAGAACGTCCTCGGCTGTCATGCGCCCGCTGGAGACCACCCGGTCCACCATCATGCCCGCACGCGCCACGGCCTCGCGCTGCTCCGAAGACGGCTCTGGCGCGGTGGGAACGGGAGCCTCCGGCTCGGAAGAGCCCGCGACGGGCCCTCCCGACTCCTTCAGCAAGGTGGCCACCCGCAAGGCCATGGCCTCCTGGTCCTCGACGGAGAGGCGACTCTCCCGCGGAGCGAGGATGGTGGCGGTGCCCACCGGGCTCGCTCCAGTCGCGTGGGAGCTGGACTCCAGCGCCCGGCGCAGCGAACCCACTTCGTCGGTGAGCTGCTCCATTCGCTGCGCCTGGGATTGCTGCGCCTGGCTCACCGCGAGCCAGCACCCCACGGCGCACCCCACCGCTGTGGTCAGGCTTGGAAGCCAGCCACGCAACACCTGGGTTGTCATGGAGTGGATCAGAAATGCGAGTACTGGCTGCCGTTGATCAGGAACAGCGAATAGCACTCACCCGCGGCCGACCAGTAGATGGAGAAGAAGCCCCCGTGGTTCATGGCCTTGCTCCACTGCGCCGCCGTCGCCGTATTGGCCGTGCAGTTGAAGTACGTCGTCGTCGCGCCCGAGGTGAGGGCCGCGGAGAAGTACGGCGCGGCGTTGCTCACCCGGGTGAAGGACGCCTGGGTGCTGGCGCCGACGTGGTTGCGAAAGCCAAGGAGACTGCCGTGGCACCGACCGGAGCCATCCGCGTTCTTGTAGCAGTTCGCGGACTCGGTCTCGAAACCAGCGAAGGCAGCGGGAGCGGCCAACAGCGTCGCGACACAGAAAGCCGAGGCTCCGTGCTTCAAGACATCATGCATGTGAATTCCTTGCTCAAGGGAGGCCAGGTGTTTCTGGCCCCTTGAAAAGAACTCTACGAAGAGCCTCTGACACACCACTTCAGAGCGGCGCGATGGAATCCGGCACCTGCTCCCGCTCGGGCGCCGCCTGCGTGGACGTGGTGCCCTCCGCGCATACGTACTCCGTGCGCAGCGGCGTGACGAAGCCCACCGTGCCCACGTAGACGAGCGCGCCCCACCAGGGCCAATACACGTCCACGCGCGACACCCCGTGGCGACACTCCGCCGCCGACACGTTGGCCGTCGACAGCCCGTACACCAGGCTCACGCCCGTGCGCGCCTCCGGGAGCCCGTCTCGCGGGGCGCCCGTCCGCACGCTCATCCGGAAGCACCCCGTCAGCCCCAGCAGCAACACCCCACAGGCCATGACTCGCAGCATGCGCTCGACACTCCTCCCGGTACGCCGGCCCACGCAAGATACCCGGTAATTCCAGGGCGACGGCGTCGAGGTAGACCCATGTCATCCAAGTCCGCGAACTTCCAACCGCCGCCGGCTGGGGCCCCAGAGGATTTCGCGGTAGGCTGGTGATACCGCCCGAGCGGAGAGTTGCACGCGCATGGCCCATCCCCAAAAGACCCAGGAAGCGAGCACGGAGCCGGAGCAGACGCCGGAGGTCCGCGAGAAGGTGGAGCTGGCGCGCACGTTCGCGTTCCACCTGCTCAAGGGCATCAAGCAGATTGGCATGTACCGCCACAACGATGCGCGCTTCCCGGAGTTCCTCGCCAAGGCGCTGGAGTCCATCACCCAGTACACCGAGAAGTACGGGCCCCTGTCGCTCAAGGTCGAGCAGCAGAACCTGACGCTGCACAACGACTCGCTCTTCACCGAGGACACGCCGCTCCCGTACAAGTTCTTCCGCGACGGCATCCGTCAGCTCATCTTCCGTCCCGGCCTCGTCGTGGAGGAGCTCGTCACCTTCACGATGATTTCCCTGTCGGAGCCGGAGCGCGGCGCCGAGGACGTGCTGGCCCAGCTGTGGCGCGCGGGCATGGAGCACGTCGAGTACGTCGTGGTGGAAGGCTTCTCCATGGAGAACGCCAGCGAAGACGAGGTGCAGGTCGAGGTGGACAAGGTGGTGGGCTACCTCTACGCGCGCCTGCAGACGAACTCGGACGACTACCTGCGCTTCGCTCGCGTGTCCGCGGAGGACCTGGACGCGAAGCTGGACGGCGTGGAGCAGATTCGCGGCCTCGTCGTCGGCGGGCGGCATGCCTCGGATGACCTGAAGGCGAAGCTCCAGCGCGAGGTGTCGGAGGAAGAAGGCGCGCGGCTGTTCCCCAAGCTGGTGAGCGCCGTGTTCCAGGTGGTGGAAGGCGGCGTCGAGGACGGCGCGCTGCTCGAGGAAATCTTCGTGCAGTTGCTGGACATGCTGCTGCTCCAGGACGACTTCGGCACCATCAATCAAATCGTCCTCAAGCTGCGCGCGCTGTCGCAGAAGGAAGGCGGCGCGCCGCTGGAGAAGCTGCTCGAGTCCTTCATGCACAAGATGGGCGAGGAGCAGCGGTTGATGCGCCTGGGCGAGTCGCTCAAGGGCTCGCGTCCCAAGCACCCCGCGGACGTGACGCGCTACCTCCAGGCGCTGGGCCGCGACTCCGTCATCCCCCTGCTCACGGTGCTGGAGACGTTGGAGATTCCGGAGAACCGCGCGCTGTTGTGTGACGCGCTGGCCGTCGTCGCGCGAGAGCTGCCGGAGCCCTTCGTGGCGCGGCTGGTCTCAGACCGTCCGCAGACGGTGCGCGACATGGTGTACGTGCTGGAGAAGAGCAACCACCCCGAGCGCATCAAGATGTTCGGCCAGGTGCTCAAGAGCCCCAACCTGGTGGTGAAGCTGGAGGTGCTCAACATCATCGGGCGCGGGCGCACCGGCGAGGCGCGCCGCCTCATCTTCGAGGCGCTCGCGGACCCCGTCTCCCAGGTGCGCATGGTGGCGGCGCGGATGCTGCCGGAGTTTGATCGCGACAAGGCGTTCTCCGACTTGATGCGCCTGATTCGAGAGCCCGCGTTCGACAAGAAGACGCCCGACGAGCGCACCGCCTTCTACGCGGCCGTCGGTGCGACGGGCACGCCGGGCGCGCTCTCGCACATGCAGCAACTGCTGGCGGTGAAGCCCTCGTTGCTCAACAAGAAGCGCGTGCTGGAAGACAAGATGCTGGCGGTCGCCGGGCTCCAGGGCGCCTGCTCCATCCAGAGCTACAAAATGATGCAGGCCATCGTCGAGGACCGCACCCAGCCGGTGGAACTGCTCACGGCGGCGCGCAAGGCGATGTACCAGACGCGCAAGACGCTGTTCGGTGACTCGGCGCTCCCAGAGGAGGCATAAGCCCATGGCTGAGAACCTCAAAATCACCCAGAGCCAGGACGAGAGCACCAACGAGTTCGGCCGCGAGCACAACGAGAAGCTCCAGGCCCTCTCGCGCTCCATGGTCGCCGGCCTCTACATGCTGGTGCGCTCCGTGAAGATGTATGACCCGGAGAACGGCGTCTTCCAGAAGCCGCTGCACCAGCTCCAGGACATCATCAACCAGATCATCGGCAAGGAAGGCCGACTGGAGCTGGCGGGCGTCAAGGACTCCTTCTACCTGAACAGCATGCTGGTGAAGGTGGACCTGAACTCCATCGAGAACCAGCGATATCTCCTGACGGAGATGCGCGCCAAGGACGTCGGCGGCTTCACGCTTACCAAGCCGGTGACGGTGCCGGACCTGAAGAACTTCATCTGGATCTTCAGCAAGGAGCAGTCGAGCACCTCCGAGGAGGACGGACTCGCCGGCCGCAAGCTGCTCAACATGCGGGTGGCCAAGTTCTCCAAGCTCAAGGAGAAGCTCGACAAGGACATGAACAACGTGGGCGACCAGAAGGTCGATCGCAAGAAGTACGCGATGACCGTCTACGCCCGCTCGGTGTTCTTCCTCAGCAAGTACCTGGAGTCGGTGCGCGCGGGCAAACCCATCAACGCGTCCAAGGCCCTGCGGCTGGTGCAGGACTTCGTGGACATCAGCTACGAGCAGAAGACCCACTTCCTGGGCATGACGACGATGCGGCGCGAGGACGACTACCTCGTGTACCACCAGGTCAACGTGTGCCTGATGTGCATCGTCTTCGGCGCGGAGCTGGGGCTCACGAAGCCGCAGCTGCGAGACCTGGGCTACATCGCCCTCTTCCACGACGCGGGCATGACGACGCTGCCGGAGGAGCTGGCCACCAAGCGCGGGGCGCTGACGCCGGAGGAGCGCGTGGCGGTGCAGCGCGCGCCGCTCATCTCCGTGCGCAACATCCTCATGGAGAAGGGCTTCAGTCGCTCCACCCTGCTGCGCGTCGTGACGACCTTCGAGCACAAGACGGACTTCGGTACCGCGGTGCGCGACTCGCGCGGCAACATCCAGATGATCATCCCGAAGACGAACCTCGGGGCCTACGCGAAGATCATCGCCATCTGCGACGCGTACGACGCGCTCACCTCCAAGCGCCCGTACCGCGATGCCTACGGCCCGGAAGTCGCGCTGATGCTGATGTGGACGGAGATGCGCAACAAGTTCGACCCCGAGCTGCTCGAGGTCTTCATGCGCGTCATGGCCATCCAGCCCGTGAAGGTGCTGTCCAAGCGACAGCAGTCACTCAGCGTTTCCGGCTTGTAGCCGCCGCGCGCTTCTTCGTCGTCTTCCGGGCGGGAGCCTTCTTCGGCTTCGCCTTCGGCTCGGGCTCCGGTGGCGCCTGGGGACCCCGCAGCAGCTCAAGCGCGGCGGTGAAGTCCTCGGGAAGGGGCGCCTCCAGCGAGAGCGCCTTGCCCGTGCGCGGGTGCGCGAAGGCCAGCTTCCACGCGTGCAGGGCCTGGCGTCCCAACCGCTCCTGCGCGGCCGCGGACTCACCCTTCGGCTTGCGCCCGGCGCCGTACAGCGTGTCCCCGAGCAACGGGTGGCCGGCCTCCGTGAGGTGGACGCGAATCTGATGCGTCCGGCCAGTGAGCAGATCCACCTCCACCAGCGCGGCGCCGTCAAAGGCCTCGAGCACGCGGAAGACGGTGATGGCCGGCTTGCCCTCTCGCACCTTCCCGGTGAAGCGCTGACGATTCACCGGGTGGCGGCCATAGAGCGTCTCGATGCGCCCTTGCGCGGGGGGCACGCCATGAACCAGCGCCAGATACGTCTTGGTGACTTCGCGCCCCTTGAAGGACTTCTGGAGCGCGACGAGGGCCCGCTCGCTCTTGGCGACGACGAGGCAGCCCGTGGTGTCCTTGTCCAGGCGGTGGACGATGCCGGGGCGCAGCTCGCCGCCGACGCCGGCCAGGTCCTTCACGCGATGCAAGAGCGCGTTGACCAGGGTTCCCGTCGCGTGTCCCGCACCCGGGTGCACCACCATGCCCGCCGCCTTGTCCACGACGACGAGGTCCTTGTCCTCGTGCAACACGGACAGGGGCAGCTCCTCGGCCTGAGGAGCGGCGGCCACGGGGGCCGGAACGTGGAGGGTGAGGAGCTCGCCACCGCGAAGGCGCATCGCCGCCTTCACGGGCCTGCCGTCGACGAGCACGTGCCCATCGTCGATGAGGCCCCGGATGCGCGAACGCGTCAGGTCGGTGAAGACGGTGGCGAGGTACTGGTCGATGCGCTCTCCGCGTGAGGCCGGCGGGGCGCGATGATCTCGGGTGTCGGGCGCTGCCACGTGGAGCGGACTACCAGATCTTCGACTTCACGTGCGCCTTGGAGCGCAACACGATGTCGTTGATGGCGCGCTCGAAGAAGTTCGCGTTCGTGTAGACATCCTGGCTGACGCGGCTCTTGTAGAGCTCACGTCCCTCTTCCAGCTCCTCCTTGAGGACCTCGAAGAGGTTGTCCTGCTCGATACCCTTGATGATCTTCTGCTCGTTGTAGAGCGAGATATCCGAGGCAATCGCACGGGCGAGCCGCATCGCCTTGATCTTTTCCTCGTCCGTCATCGTCCTCCCTACATAGGCACCGCTCGGAGGGGAGTCAACTTTCCTTGTGGTGCGAGCGCAGGTTGGCAGCTCCCCGGGTCAGCATCACTTCTTGCCCGACTTCTCAGAAGCCAAGCCCAGATAGCTCCTGGACACCTGGAGCGGATCCAACCCCAGCTCACGGGCCAGGTTCATGAGGATTCCTCGCAGGTACACGGGCGGGGGCAGCAGCGTGTAACGGTCCGCCTCCACGTTCTCCAGATGACGCAAGGAGATACGGGTGCGATCCGCCACCTGATGGAGCGTGAAGCCCCGAGTCTCCCGGACCCTGCGCAGCAGCTCGCCGTTGAACTCGGCGTCGGCGGGGATGTCCGGGAGGCGCGGACGGACGTCGCGCACGCGGGCGGAGACCTGGGCCAGGGCGGCCTCGGCCGTGGCGATGGCCGAGTCCTGGGAGAGCACCTGTGCCTCTCCCAGCTGACGACCCGAGCCACCCCGGGTCTGCGCGGACGCCCCCGTGCCGGACGCCGTCGAAGGCATGGAACGAGATGTGCCCGTCGACCGACCTGTCGTTGGCGTCACGACGATGGACGTGGCCGGCTCGGGCGCGGGGGGCTCCGCCGACACGGGTGCGACCGGCTGCGCGGAAGCGTCCTGCGCGTTCGACGCAACGGGAGCCTCGTCGACCGGGGGCTCCTCGGCGGGTGCTGGCGTCGATGCGAGGGGACTCGCGGGAACCTCGGCGCCTTGAGCCTCCGCGCTCGCACCAGCCGACTCCGTCGTACTCGTGCTGGATCCCTCGGTGCTCGACGCCGCCTGGGCAGCGACCGCACTCGCGCGGATGGCAGCCTCGACGCTTGGCTCGGTCTGGGCGCTCGTCGCGCTCGCGGTGTCGGGAGCCTCGGTGCTCGACGCCGCCTGAGCTGCCACCGAACTCGCGCTGTCGGGAGCCTCGGTGCTCGACGCCGCCTGGGCAGTGACCGCACTCGCGCTGGTGGGCGCCTCGATGCCCGGCACCGACTGGGCGCTCGTCGCGCTCGCGGTGTCGGGAGCCTCGGAGTTCGACGCCTCGGCGGCGGCACTGGCCGGAACGACGGCCGACGACGTGGCGGCGGACGAATCCGCGCCTGGTTCCACCGAAGCGGAACCCGCCGCTCTCGACTGCGCCACGACGCGCTCCGCCGTCCGCGCCTCCACCACCACCGCGACTTTCGCCGGGGCAGACTCACCGCGCGCGGGCGCGGACCCGACGTCCACCCTGCCCGCCGCGGGCATGTCCACGAACCCACCGCCGAACGGCGCGGACTGCAAGGAACTGGTCACGTACGACAGCGAATAGCCACTGACGAAGCTGGCCCGGAACGCCGCCGGCCCACTCAGCTCGGGCTCCGGCTCCTCCGTCCCCTTCCCTGCCTCGGAGGCAGAGGACGAAGCCGACGACTCCACCGCGCTCGCGAGCGCCTCGGCCGCGCGCTGCACGGGGCCGGAGTCCTTCGCGGGTGCCGTCACGGCCTCGGCCACCTTGCGCGCGGGCAGGCCCAGGTCCTTGTCGTACTCGACCCGCAAGTCGGCGTCCGTGAGGATCTCCATCGCCTCCGTCATCCGGGCGCGAAGGGCGTCCACCTGATCCGCATCCACGAGCGCGTACACCGCGATGGAGTCCGGCGCATAGAGTTCCATCAACCGCGAATAGGCGGCGTGGATCTCCTCCATCTGCGCGGTGACAGGGACCTCCAGGAGCTCGTAATAGGTCTGCTGCGCGAAGGGCTTCATGGCGTGGCGGGAATGGGCGTTCCGTCGATTGCGAGCAAGCGCGAGGCGATGCGTTGAATGGCCAGAGCCGCCGGGGAGTCCGGCCGCTCAATCAATACGGGGCGCCGCTTTCGCACCGCGCGCCACGCCTCATCGTCATACCGGATGGCACCCAGGTCATCCATGTCGATCCCAAAGAACTTCTTCCACGCGGAGGCCACGGCTGTTCCCACGTTCAGGTCCGCGTCCGTCCGGGCCTGGTTCACCACCAGCCGGATGCGGAAGGCCGCCAGCTCTCGCTCCAGTCGCTCCGCACCCACGGGGTCCTTGCGCCTCACCTGCTCGAGCACGTCATGCAGCGTGCGCAGCGAGCCCTCCCGGGTCGTCAGGGCACTGTCCACCAGGTCCCCGATGCCGTACTCGGCCTCCATCTGCTGCAATCGCCGGAAGAAGGCCGCCTTCGCGAAGCGGTACGCGTTCTCCACCGACGTGGGCTCGGGCAACACCACCAGCAGCCCATGGTCCGCCATGATGAAGAAGTCGATGGTGTTGAAGCTCGTCCCCGCGCCCAGGTCCAGGATGAGGTAGTCCGCCTGCGCCCCCAGGAGCGTCTTCAAGAGCTTCTGCTTCTGCGCATACTTGAGGTTGGCCGCGTCCAGCGCGTCCTGCGCGCCCGCGATGAGCGACAGCCGAGGCACGCCCGTCGGGACGATGACGTCCTCCAGCCGCGCCTTGTTGCGCCGCAAGAAGTCGGACAGCGTCGCCTCCGGCTGCCCCACGCCCAGGCACGTGTGAAGGTTGGCCCCGCCCAGGTCCGCGTCCACCAGCAACACGTTCAGCCCGGACTGCGCCAGCGCCACGCCCAGGTTGGCGGACACCATCGACTTGCCAATGCCACCCTTGCCGCCGCCCACGGCGATGATGCGACGGGGCCGCGCACGTCGTCCCAGTCCCGGCGGCCCCGACTGCACCGGCTCGGAGGTCGGGGTCCCCAGGGCACGGGCATCGGCCAGGGGCGCTCGCGAAGGTTTGGACATGGGCGGTCGCATCAAAGCCCGTCCTACCGCCCGAGTCGACTCCCCGCCAATCCCCGGCCATTTCGTCGATCAATCCCCCCACCACCGAGAGGGATGACACCCAGATTTACAGGGCTCGCATGGCTGACCAGTGAACAGGCGGCCGAGCGCTCCGCCCTACTCGTCCAGCAGCTCCACGTTCCAGTACGACGCGTCCGCGAGGTGCAGGAAAGGCAGCCACTCCTGATACGTCACCTTGCGCGAAGCGCCTCGGAACAGCGGAGTCCAGCGCGGGCGCACCGGCTTCTTGAGCAGTCTCATGTCGGCCTGCTCCGGCGTGCGGCCCCCCTTCTTCAGGTTGCACGGCACGCACGAGCACACGACATTCTCCCACGTCGTCTTGCCGCCCTGGGTCCGAGGCATGACGTGGTCCAGGTTCAAATCGCTGCGGGGGAGGTTCTTGCCACAGTACTGACAGGTGTCCGCGTCGCGCGCGTAGATGTTGAGCCGGGAGAAACGCACCCTCCCACGCGGGAGATGGTCATACGCGCTGAGCACCAGCACCCGGGGAACGCGGATGGTCCGGTTGATGGTGGTGATGCAGTCGTTGGTGGCGCTCAGTGCCGCCCAATCGGCGAACTCGTAGAGTCGGTACTGCTGGTCAATCGCCTTGGCGACGCCCTGATACAGCAGCGAGAACGCCCGCTTCACCGACGTGACGTGCACCGGTTGGTAGTACCGGTTGAGTACGAGGACGGCGCTGTTGATCATGGTGGTTTCCCGGGACTTGCGGTCGCCACGCTTTCAGCGACCGACGCGAGTTCCTCCTTCGCGAGACAGCGGACGTCGAGGACCACCTCGCCATCCGCGATCCTGCCAATAACCGGCACTTCGCCGCCGCGCAGGCGTTCGAGGAATGATTCCGGTGCACCTACGGTGAGGCTGCACGCGAAGGAAGGCAACCGGGCCAGCGGCATGGCACCCCCGCCCACCTGTCC